>JBGUED010000243.1:0-4476 GCA_041821525.1 Candidatus Aminicenantaceae bacterium
CTTGCGGTCCGTGTGGGAGACCGTGGAAAAGTCTACGCCGAGGATATCAATGCGGCTTCCCTGAGCCATCTCGAGAAACGCTGTGAACGATGGGGGCTTTCACATGTCGAGACCGTACTGGGAGATGTGACCGATCCCAAGTTTCCAGAGGGAGTGCTGGACCTGATTTTCATCATCTCATCCTATCATCACTTCGAGGATCCGGTTACCTTACTGCGTAACGCCAGGCGCGGACTTAAGCCAAGCGGCATTCTTGCGATCGGTGAGTGGCTCCCCAAGGACGAAAATGACAGCAGCTATCAGACTCCTGACGAGCTCGTAGCTTCGATGAATGAAGCAGGATTCGAGCTGGATCGCATCGAGACCTTCCTGCAGAAAAACAATATGAACCTGTACATCTTCCGCATCAGCGATACGGATAGATAACGCCGAATGTAGCCCGGCCCCTGCGCTGTCCGGATTTTCAGCCCACTATTGTATCAGGGCATTGAAGAGCAGCTTATAGGTGCCGTGAGCCTGGCTGCGGTGCTGGACGCGAAATCCGATCAGGACCAGTTCTCCCTTGCCGTGTTTGGCTGAGATCATGGCTGCCTTTCCCGACAAGTATTCCTCCCCTATCAGCCAACCGCTCTGCAGAATATCCCGATCCACGAAGCGAACCAGAGTCCGGTAGTGCTCGTTGTTCTGTCCAGGAGTGACCTCGAAGGCTTGGCTGCTGTAGAAAACAACCAAACCCTTTTCAGGCATACCGTAGGCCAAGGGATGCCGGTTGTCGAACTCCACCCTGAGGGTCGAGCCGGCGCAGTAGAAATCCTTGGGGGAGATTCCCGCTGTGACATTACGGACGTTCAAGCCGAACTTATCAATGGCAAAGCCACAGGCTTCGGCAAAGGTGATCAGAGTCCCGCCTTCCCTGACAAATATTTTTAGGGCTTCGACTCCATTTTCTCCGATGCCGCTCCGGTATTCCGGAGGTACGGCCGTGGAAACATAGCGCCGGGCACTCTCCGGGATCTGGCCTGTGATCATGCCGCTGGAATCACTTGGAAGGATGATGATGTCATATTTCTTGCTGAGCCCGCCCTTCTTTATCTCCGAGTCCTTGAGCGAGGTATACGGAAAGGCGAACTGTTCCAGGACAAAGCGTGTCCAGCCCTCATCCATGTTGCCGCCCCAGTAGCGTTGATACATTCCCACGCGTTTCCTCTTTAGCTTGCGAATCCCTGCGGCAGGAACGGCATCAATAGCCCTCAGGCTGACTCCGGTTTCCTGCACAACCTCCCTCAGCACAGTCTCAGAGCCGCCTGAGAGAATAAAATCACCCGCATTAAGCCCGGAGGGTGCCTTGTCGACCCTGTGGATGTCCACGCCCTTGTCCAGCAGCAGGTTGACGGCCTTGAAGCCGGCATTCAAGCGGCCATCGAGCACATATGCTGCGCCGCCTGGTTCGAACTCTCCTGCGGGGGCAACTCCATCACCCAGGATCAGGAAATCGCCCTCCGCCGCTTCATCTATGGGATCGACACGCACTCCCATGAATTCGGCCATGGTGTGGGTAGCCAGATCATAGGGACGCAGCGGTATCCCCTCCCTGTCCCGTGTCCATTCATTGTCGGCATAAAAGGTTTGACCAAGGAGATTCCGGATCAGGCCCATCTTGGGCTGGGCCAGCGAGATTACCACAGAGTCCTTTGGGTAGCTCACGCCGCCAGCCGTGAAATCTTGCGTGGCTTGCTTGATCTCAAGCCCCGACTGCAGCAGTGTGTTGATCATTTTGAGCGCGGTGAGCGGATCGTGCTGCTGTGTGGGGATGACATAGGCCTTGGGAGTGCCTTGGGCGCCCCGTTCGGTCTGGCGTTTTGCTTTGAGGTAGGCGTTCCAGAGGACGGTCTCTTTGTTGCGGGCTGCGAGGTCCAGGAGCGCCCAAGCCGAGATCTTTTTCTGTTCCACGATATCCCGGAGCTTCCACCACCCTCCCGGCCAGGGATTGGGAAAGGTCGTCTGGGCCTCATACCTGGGAAAGGCCCGGGATCCGGCCTGAAGCTGCTCTGGATGGATGTACAGAGGAGTCGCAAGCTTCGCGCTGGCGGATTCGGTCAGCATGCCGGCGATGTTGTGAAAGGGTGTGATCCAGTGCCAGCCGAAATGGCCCCAACCCGGATACTGGGCAGCATTCAATATGCCGGCCTTTCCGTTTTCTTCCAGTTTGTAGGCGATGTGCGCTCCGTACCAGCTCATCTCCCTCCATACGAGCGGATCAGCATAGGGCCGTATGGGATCGCAGTAGGGTGGCACATAGAAGCGTGCCCCATAGCTCCCCATATGATGGTGATCGATGTAGGCCTGCGGAGGCCAGTCCCGGTACATGATCTTGGCCGCATATACGGATTCGATCATATTGAGGAAGTCGCCGTCCCGATTGTTATCATGGCCCACATATTTATGATAGAGCCAGGGAAGCCCCGCCCCCTCATATTCCGTACCCACGGTCTTGCGGTACCAGTCCGTGACCATGATCTGTCCGTCCGGATTAAAAGACGGGATCATACAGAAGACGACCTGGTCCAGGATGCGCTGTGTTTCCCCGTCCGTACGCGTGAGGAGGTCAAAGGCCAGCTCGACCGCCATCTGTGTCCCCCCGATCTCCGTGGCATGCAGGCTCATGGACTGGCAGATCACCGTTTTCCCTTCAGCGACGAGATTTTTGATGTCTTTCTCTGATACGCCCCGAGGATTGCTGATCCGGGCATTCACCTCGCGCAGTCTCTCCAGGTTGGCCATGTTGTCGGGAGCTGTGATGATGACAAAGAGGAAGGGATTCCCCATGGTAGAGGGACCCATATCCATGACCTTGATGGATTCACTCTTCTGCTCCAAAAGCTGGAAATATTCAACGATCTTATCCCAACGGGCGATCTTGCGATCGGCGCCCATCTGGAAGCCGAAAAACTCCTCGGGTGAAGTGATCTTCTCCTGGGCCCCGATCATGGGTAAAAACAGGCCGAGAACCAATAAAACAAGGGTAATGTGTTTGGCCAGAGCCTTTAGACGACAGTTTTGAGACAACATTCGCTCCTCCTCGATGAGAATGTCCCCATTATCTCAAAACAGAGCGCCCCGTCAAACGAATTCCTGATAAACACGCGGTTGAACCAGCGGAGCTGCTATCCGTATACCCTTTTACGATCTTACTGGTCCACAACACTGGAGCCATAAGTGAATATATCGAAAAACAACACGAGCCGAACAGTTGGCATGCTGCTGTTCCTGATGCTTTTGAGCAAGGGGCAGGCGTCCCCATGCATTTTAGAGCAGCAGGGGCGCAGGGAAATCAAGGAGACTTTGTCTTCCCATACCCTGGAGGAAGAGCGAACCATCGTCGTCTCGTTACCGGCTGATTACGATGCCGGCGAGGGAAACTACACGGTCCTGTTCTTCCTGGACGCCGAATCCCTGAAGGGTTGGAAGGATTGCATCTCTTCCGTTGAGAGCCTAAATGCAAAAGGGATCGCGCCTGAGATGATAGTGGTTGGGATCTGGAACACTGTGAGAAACCGAGACATGATCCCGGCCGTTGTGGCCCACCGTCCAGGATCCGGAGGATCTCTCCGCTTCCTCGATTTTTTGACCATAGAGCTAATCCCGCACATCCAGCAAAAATACAGGATTTCAGGATTTAGCATCCTCTATGGAGCGTCAAACGCGGGGCTGTTTACCGTCTTTGCCTTGCTCGAGGCGCCAGAGACCTTCCGCGCCTATATTGCCAGCAGCCCCATGATCGGACACTGTCCGGATTATATCCAGGAGAAAGTGGAATCGTTTGTGAGCCGCACAAATGTTGAAGAGTGTGCCCTGTACATGATTTATGGGGATCAGGATTCGGAAAGGGTCACAAGATTTGTACCTGCGCTTCAGGAATTCCTGGATTCTAACGCTCCTGAAAGATTCAGATCCCGGCTGGACATCCTCAGGGGAGAGGGCCATGTCCCGGAGAGCAGCCTGTCCAGGGGGCTAAACTACATATTCACTCGGGCAGATAATCCTCACGCTTCGGGGAAAACACTTCGATAACCACGGAGTCGTCCAGGACCTCGACCCCATGTGGGACCTCCCCGGCGATGTTCCAGGCATCTCCGGGCTCGACATCGATGGTTTTCCCTTCAACAAAGAACCGCATATGCCCCGAGATCATGTACCCTGTCTGTTCATGAGGATGGGAGTGCTCCGGGACCTTGCTTCCCCGGCTCAGCCGAAACTCGGCCAGCAGTGTTTTGTCACCGAACGCCAGCGTCTTGAACCTCACGCCCTCCAAAGCAATTTTGAATCCTGTGTCGTGTTTTTTATAGAACATATTGTTTTCTCCCCATATTAAGCCGAGTAACAACCAGTTCCTAAATAACACATCTTCATAACTCTTGAACAGCCAGATACATTGAATGGAATATATTTGTTTGTCGTTTGTACCTATATAAGGGC
>JBGUED010000244.1:0-4456 GCA_041821525.1 Candidatus Aminicenantaceae bacterium
AAGTCCAGACGCTGGCCCGGGACCGGCTGCAGGAGATCACACAGAAGACTTGCGAGGCGTTCGGGGCAGAGGGCGTGATGGAGTACGAGCCGGGCTACCCTCCGTTGGTCAATCCTCCCGAGATGGTGGATTTTGCGCTGGGGGTCGTGGAGAAGGCGCTGGGGAACGACCGTATCGTCGAGATCGCCCCGGTCATGGGCGGGGAGGATTTTGCCTACTTCCTCCAGAAGATCCCGGGGGCCTTTTTGTTTTTCGGCATGGGCGACGGTCAGTCCTTCCCCCACCATCACCCCGGATTCGACATGGATGAGAAGGCCCTGCCGCAGGCCGCCCTGCTGCTTACGGCCCTGGCCCTCGAATTCCTGGAGAAAAAGAGACAGACTTGAGCTTCGCCGCCGTTTTTGGGATCGCCCTGGCTCTGGCCATGGATGCCTTCGCGGTCACCCTGGGCATCGGCGCCGCCTTGAAGAGGCTGACGCCGAGCCAGTCCCTCCGGCTGGCCTTTTCCTTCGGGCTGTTCCAGTTTGGGATGCCGCTCCTGGGCTGGGCCGCCGGCCGATCCATACTTCCCCTGATCGAGGCCGTGGACCACTGGGTGGCGGCAGGGTTGCTCTTTCTGGTCGGGGGCCGGATGATCTATGATTCCTTCCGTTCGCAGGAAACAAACAGGCCGGGGCCCCAGGATCCCACCCGGGGCCTGAATCTGCTGCTGCTGGCCGTGGCCACCAGCATCGACGCACTGGCCGTGGGGCTGAGCCTTGCGATGCTGAGTGTCCCCATCCTCTATCCCGCCCTGGTCATCGGGGCCGTGGCTTTTGCCATGACACTTGTCGGTGCCCGCATCGGCCCCGTTTTCGGCCGACTGGCCGGGAAGCGGGCCGCGCTGGCCGGCGCCCTCGTACTCTTTGCCATTGCCGTCAAGATTCTCATAGATCACCTCTGACAGACACATCCATTTGATCACAGAGGCCTGACTGGAATATTGGATATGAATATCCCAAAGGATATGTCACCAAGCTATGAGTCAGGTTCAACTGGGCGGATGTGTCGCGCCGGAGTCAGAAGATGAGGTATTTGCCGTTTTCGATCAAGATCTCGCCCTGGCCGCCTTCGTACAGCAGGACCAGAGACTTGACTGTGATGCGGGGCTGCGTGGCCGGGATGTAGATGCGGTCCAGGTGGATAACCTCGGAGGGGGCGGAGAAATCCTTGGGTCCCACAGCCCCTCCGAAGTGTTCACTGCGGCCGAAGGCGACGTGGAAGCCCAGCTTTTCATCCAGTAGGATCTTACCCACCGGCAGGATGCCGAAGTCGGCCAGCACCCCGAATCCCAGCTCCGCCATGTTGCCGTAGGCGGGCTCCCGCTCCAGGTGAGCCTTTTCCTCCAGGATCGCAGGGACGAGCCCCTCCACGCCCACCGCCCGGTTGTGTTTGATGTTGAACAGCACGAGGTCATCCCGGATCTGGACGGGGAGCATCCCCTGGGTCTGGCTGGCCTCGCCTTTCTCACCCTCATAGGGTACGATGTAGGCCTCTCCGGAGGGGAGGTTTCCGGCCGTGCCCTTGTCAGGGAAGCGCCCGGTGCTGGCGTGTGCCTGCCGAAATCTGAGGTCGAAGTAGACTTCGAAGTCCTCTTCGCCATCCACGGTGAAATGGACATCCGCGCCCAGCGCACGGTCGAGTTTTTCCTTGAGCAGGTGGACGCGGCGGTTGACCTCGCCGTAGTCCAGCTTCAGGGTGGGGATCATCTGACTGGAAAAACCCGGCATGGTGGCGGCTCTAAAATCGTAGGTGACGGCCGCGACCTTCAATGGGGCGGTGGTGGAATACTGCGTGGGGGCGAGGAAGATCTGAGTATTCCGGAAGATATCCCGGAATGAGCGTGCCTCCCCGGTCTTGGACAGGGCCTCGGATGTAGAGGGCAGTTGACCTTTGATGAGGGTCCCAAACTCCGGGAGGTCGGCGTTGTTAGATCCCACATCCGGGTAGGCGATCAGGATGACCTCGTCCAGGTGCAGAGAGGGCTGGATCCGTTTAAGGGCGTGGTACCATTCCACGGCCAGATTCCGCCGCTCCTTCCAGTCGGTGCTGTCTTCGGCTGGATCACGGGGGATGTCCACCAGGATACCCAGGCGGCGGTCGTCCGGATGCAGGGGAAAAACGGATCGGATCAGCTGCTGCATGTCCCTGTCGGTCAGTATCTCCATGATGACTCCTGAAGCCCATTGTATAGCATGTCCGGCCCTGGCGGCAAGGCGGGAGACGATGTTTGTATTCCGTCCGGTTTTGAGGCAAGATATCGGCGGAGTCGCTCATGCCGCAAGCCGTGAATATCCTGATCATCGAGCCCTATTTCACGGGCTCGCATGCGTCTTGGGCCGAGGGGTATGCCCACCACAGCGGCCATGACGTGCGGATCCTGCACCTGGAGGGACAGTTCTGGAAGTGGCGCATGCACGGCGGGGCAGTGACCTTGGCCCGGCGATTCCTGGATGAGGGGCATAACCCCGATGTGATCCTGGCCACGGATATGCTCGACCTGACCACATTCCTGGCCCTGACCCGGGAGCGGACGGCGCAAACACCGGCCGCTCTGTACTTTCATGAGAATCAGGTCACCTATCCCTGGTCACCGGGAGACCGCGACCTGGTCCACAAGCGGGACCTGCACTACGGCTTTATCAATTTTGTCTCGGCCCTGGCCGCGGACGCCGTGTTTTTTAATTCCAACTATCATTGTCAAGCCTTTCTGGAGGAACTGCCGCGCCTGCTCAAGCATTTTCCTGATCACTGGGAGTTGGACAGCATGGAGAAGCTCACTGACAAGAGCCGTGTCCTGCACCTGGGTTTTGATTTCGAGCGTTTTGAGAAGAACAAGCCATCCGGGCCGGCTCACGGCATCCGGGCAGGCCGGCCTCCCCTGGTCCTCTGGAACCACCGCTGGGAGTATGACAAAAATCCGGAGGACTTCTTTCAGGCCCTGTGTGCCCTGGCCGACCAGGGCCTCGAGTTCGAGGTCGCGGTCCTGGGGGAGAACTTCAGCCGGTCTCCTGATGTATTTGCGCAGGCACGAGAGAGACTGGGCCATCGAGTCGTCTCTTTCGGTTATGCCGACTCCTTTGCCGAGTATGCCCGCTGGCTCTGGGACGCCGACATTCTGCCCGTGACCTCGAGGCATGACTTTTTCGGCATGAGTGTGGTGGAGGCGGTCTACTGCGGATGCTACCCTCTCCTGCCCCGGCGCCTCAGCTATCCCGAGATCTTCCCACCCAATTTTTATCAGGAGTTTTATTACGACGATGCTGATGATCTGATTACAAAGATGGCCAAGGCGTTTCAGGGAATCGAGCACATGCGACAAACCAATCTAAAGCAAAGAGTAGAAGAGTTCTCCTGGAAGACTATGGTGTGCCGCTACGATGAGGCCTTCGAGTCTTTAGCGTCGGGTTGTGTCTCCTAAGCCTTTTAAACCACCACTCCTCCCAGTCTTATCGTATATTTACATCCTAAAAATCATCCAGATTCGTTTCAATTCCAACGGCCTCTGCCATAACCCGTGCGGGACCATCTGCCCAATCCGGCGCCGCAGGGTCCTCTTCCGTATCTGTATCGAGGGTTAACGCGGTAATCGTAAGGACCAGACATACGGCCGGCACCAGGCCTGAAATTTCCTCGATTCATTCCGGAACTTCTCAAAGTGCCTCTTCCATAGCCATAATAGCCGCGACCTAACCTGCCAGCTCCTCTTCCTAAGTAGTTTCTCCCCATTCCGGCACCGTATCTGTTGCGTCCGTATCCATAATTACCACCTCGAAATCCTCTGATGCCGCGTCCTAAATATCCTCTGTCATATGGGACCGGGCCATAGCCGTAATATGAATCAAAGACGCCTTTTTGATCATTGGTTAACAAATCCCTGATCTTATCTTCATGTGAAATCTCTCGATTTCGAAGGTCCTCTTCCAGCGTATTAATTATGTCCCAAATTTTAGCAATATTGGTCGGATCAGGACTTCTCTGTGCTTCAAGTTCATCCAGGTCCGCATAGCTGGACCTGAGCCTGGATATCAGGGGAGAGAGCTCTTTCTCCAATTCAAGCTCAAGCTTATCGATCTTCTCCTTCTGCTCCTGTGTTAAATTCAGGCCATAATAATCCTCTTCGATTCCCGGATCATCTCTGTAACTTCTTTGTGCATAAAGACCATTAGAAAAGAAAAGCAATAAAACAACTACCATTCCGGATATAAGAGCCATTTTTTTCATGACGTTCCCTCCTTTTCTTGTAATTGTTACAGCATTGAATTTTGTATATTTTGCTTAGCCTGGATAATTTACGACATTTTTTATGAATCATTCAGGTCAGATGCATTTTGATTAGATTCATCTAGTCTGGATCTGTCCTTCGCTTTGTTTTGGGCGAGTCTCTTATCCAGCCAATTTCCAAGAAGCAAAGAAG
>JBGUED010000245.1:0-4453 GCA_041821525.1 Candidatus Aminicenantaceae bacterium
GTCAGGTCGGCGCCTTCGGCATGGCCCAGGCTGGAGCGGATTTCCAGGAGATCCTGAAAAAGTACTACCGCAGCATCACCCTGGATAAAATTTATTAGGGGACGCTCCCCAAAGGGACACCCTAACATAGATTTTCTTTGCTCCCTCACCTTTTTTTGTTAGGGTGTCCCTTTGGGGAACGTCCCCCAGTCCGCAGTTGTTTTTTCCCCTGGAATGACTTACAATGGCAAGTCTGAAATTTCCGGGAGAAAGAATGGAAAAAGTGACGCGAGATGCCAGCGTGGGGCTGGCCCTGATCCCCGTCATCTTCCTGGTGTTTGCCCTGTTCGTCGCCATCGTGCTCCTGGGACAGTCCGCCCATATTCCCCTGATCCTGGCCACCGCCGTGGCCGCAGCCGTGGCCGTCCGCCTGAGATATCCCTGGAAAGAGATCCAGGAAGGCATGGTGCAGGGGATCAACCTAGCTATGGGGGCTATCCTTATACTGATGGTGGTGGGAACCCTGATCGGGACCTGGATCTCCGGTGGGGTTGTCCCCGCGATGATCTTCTACGGCCTCAAGGCCCTGTCTCCCGGTATCTTCCTGGCAGCCACCATGATCATCTGTTCGGTCGTTTCCCTGGGAACAGGATCGTCCTGGTCGACGGCCGGCACTGTGGGCGTGGCCCTGGTTGGTGTTGGGCAGGGATTGGGCATCCCCGCGGCCATGGTGGCCGGGGCCATTATCTCCGGCGCTTATTTCGGCGACAAGATGTCTCCGCTCTCCGACACCACCAACCTGGCTCCTGCCGTTGCGGGAACAGACCTGTTCTCCCACATCCGGCATATGGTGTACACCGTGGCGCCGGGATACGTTATCGCCCTCGCCCTGTACGGCTTCCTGGGCACACGGTTCTCGGGCGGAGTTATGGAATCACAAAACATCGATATCATACTGTCCACACTGAAGGCACATTTCTTTATCCATCCCGTCTTGCTGCTCCCGCCGGTCTTGGTCATTGTGATGGTGGTCCGGAAGGTCCCTCCCTTGCCGGCCCTCTTGGGCGGATCGATACTGGGGGGTGTGTTTGCCCTCGCCGCCCAGTCCAGTTCTCTGGGCGATGTTTTGGCCTCTGCGCACGTCGGATACATCTCTGAGACAGGGGTGGTCATGGTGGATGAGCTACTCACGCGCGGGGGGCTGATGAACATGATGGAGACGGTGGCCCTCATCCTATGCGCCCTCTCCTTCGGGGGGATCATGGAGCGGACCGGGATGCTCCAGGTCCTGGCAGGCTCGCTCCTGAAGTACGTCAAGAGCACCGGGGCCCTGGTAGCCACTACGGTTTTCAGCTGCATCGGCATGAATGTGATCGCAGCCGACCAGTACATCGCGATCGTGGTCCCCGGCCGCATGTTCAAGAGCGCATTCGATGCCAAGCGCCTGCACCCCAAGAACCTGTCCCGCATACTGGAAAATTCCGGCACCATGACCTCGCCGCTCATCCCCTGGAACAGCTGCGGGGCGTTCATGGGTGCGACCTTGGGGGTCAGTCCGCTGGTCTATCTGCCCTATGCCTTCCTCAACCTCTTGGTACCGGCGATCGCCATTTTTTATGGTTACACCGGGATCACCATGGAAAAGCTGCCGGATGACCTCCCGGAGACAGACTGAAGACCTGAGTGTGCGCCATGATATTTGGAATAGGAATCGACCTCATCGAGGTGGAGAGAATCTGCAGGCAGCTGGAGCGCAGCGACCGATTCATCAACAGGATCTTCACACCGGATGAGATCGTTTACTGTGAATCCAAGAAGAACAAGGCCCAGAACTATGCGGCCCGTTTTGCTGCCAAGGAGGCTTTCTTCAAGGCCCTGGGAACGGGCTGGCGCGGCGGACTGGCCTTCGATCAAGTCGAGATCGTCAACGACTCTCAGGGAAAGCCGGAGATCCGGCTGCACGGAAAGGCCGAACAACTGATCGCGGAACGAGGCATCACGAATATCTGTGTTTCCTTGACACATCTCAAGGACATCGCCAGCGCGGTCGTCACACTGGAAATTTAAAGGAGAAGTTCATGTCGAACATGGGTACTTACGAGGAACGCAGCGCAGGCTTCGACTGGTCCCTATCTGAAAAAGAACTGGAGTATACACCGGGAGACCGGATCAATATCGGCTGGTACTGTACGGACAGGATCTGCCGGATGGGCAATGCCGACAAGACGGCCCTGATATGGGAGGGGATGGGAGGCATCCACCGGACCTACACCTTCAACGACATCCGGTTGGCCGCCAACACCATTGGACATTTTTTGCGGGGCCTGGGGATCAAGGACCGGGATCGTGTCTGCCTGTTCATGGACAAGGTCCCCGAGCTGTACCTGGGTTTCCTGGGGATCCTCAAGATCGGCGCCATCGCCCAGCCGCTGTTCTCCGCCTTTGGCGACGAGTCTCTGCTGGTTCGCCTGGAGAACGCAGAGACCTCCACCATCATCACGCAGAGGAAGCACGTGAGCAAGGTGCGCAAGATCCGCGACCAGCTCCCTCATCTCCGGCACATCATCATCGTCGATTATGACGGCCGCAAGCCGCTCCAGGAGAGGGAACTGGCATTCTCCCTGGATGAGGCCGAGCCTTTAGAGGAGTTCGAGGTGTTCCCCACAGAAGCGGAGTCGCCTTCGGTCCTTCACTACACGTCCGGCACCACCGGGATGCCCAAGGGAGTCAAGCATGTTCACTATTCCCTGATCGCCCAGTACCTGACGGCCAAGTGGGTCCTGGACCTCCAGGATGACGACATCTACTGGTGCACAGCCGATCCCGGCTGGGTGACCGGTACGTCTTACGGTATCATCGGGCCCTGGAGCCTCGGAGTCACACAGTGTGTGCTGGACAGCGGATTTTCGGCCGATGCCTGGTACCGCTTCATTGCAAAACACCGCGTGACAGTGTGGTACTCCGCCCCCACGGCCATCCGTTCGCTGATGAAGGCAGGGGAGGAGATCGTAAAGCAGCACGACCTCTCCAGCCTGCGCCACCTGGCCAGCGTGGGCGAGCCGCTCAACTCGGAAGCGGTCATTTGGTCGGAAAGGATTTTCGGTAAGCCCTTCCATGATACCTACTGGCAGACGGAGACCGGGGCCATGATGATCGCCAACTATCCGGGGATGAAGGTCAAGCCGGGCTCCATGGGTAAACCCTTCCCCGGGATCACAGGTGTGGTGCTTGATCTCAACTCCCACGAGCCCATCGCAGAGGCGGGCAAGGTCGGGCTGATCGCCTTCAAGCCGGGGTGGCCTGCCATGATGCGGACCTACTGGAACAACGAGGCCACCTATCAGACCAAGTTCGTCAACGACTGGTATCTCTCCGGCGACCGGGCCAGCATCGACAGCGAGGGATACTTCTGGTTTGTGGGACGGGATGACGATGTCATCAACACCGCCGGACACCTGGTCAGCCCGTTCGAGGTGGAATCCGCCCTCCTGGAACACGAAGCCGTGGCCGAATCCGCCGTGGTGTCCAAACCGGACGAGGTTAACATGGAGGTGGTCAAGGCCTTTGTGATGCTCAATCCGGGCTTTGAGCCCGATGCCGAGCAGGAGCTGAGGATCATGAATTTCATCCGTAAGAAACTGTCTCCCCTGGCCATGCCCCAGGAGATCGAGTATGTGGATTCCCTGCCCAAGACTCGGAGCGGCAAGATCATGCGCCGGCTGCTGCATGCGCAGGAATGGGGCGAGGAGATCGGGGATACGTCTACTTTGGAGGATGAATAGCCTCTCAAGGCCTGAATTTATTAGCGGTTTGATGTAAACTAAACGGTAATAGAATCGCGCTTCAGCGGAGCGCGAACAAGAAATAATCCAAGAAAGGAGTCAGAGAGATGGAAGACATAAAGGAGATCGTCCTGGAGTATGTGAAGGAAGAGTATCTGGAAGACGAAGACGACGAGATCACATACGAGACGCCGCTCATTACCGGTGGGATCGTGGATTCTTTTTCCATGGTATCCCTCAAGCGTTTTCTGGAGACGAAGTACAGCATCTCTATCCCTGACGAAAAAGCGACGCCTGAGACCTTTGACTCGGTCAGCAAGATCGCTGTCCTGGTCAAGGAAATCGTAGGCTAGTCACAGGAAAGGAGCCAGCCACCATGAGTTTCAGCGACAAAATCCGTGAACAGTATCTGGATCAGCTGCAGCAGATCAAGGACGCCGGCATCTTCAAGCAGGAGCGCTTCATCCATTCCAGCCAGGCCGCCGAAATAGATGTGGAATTCCCCGAGGGATCGGGCCTGCAGCGCGTCATCAACATGTGCTCCAACAACTACCTGGGGCTCGCCGATCATCCGGCGCTCGCCGAGGCGGCGGCGCGGGCGGCGCGCGATTTCGGTGTCGGCGCCGGCGCCTCGCGCCTCATCTCCGGCTCGATGCGGGTTCACGAAGAGCTCGAAGCGCGGCTAGCCGCTT
>JBGUED010000246.1:0-4448 GCA_041821525.1 Candidatus Aminicenantaceae bacterium
CTATCTATCAGCAGCTGATGATCCAGAAGCAGAGAAAAGTGGCCCAGGACATCTTCTACCGGCTGAAAGAGATCGAGGTCACCCGGGCACAGAGTGCTGCGGCTTCTCCTGAGGAAAACAGCGATCTCCTGAAGCTGAACCAGGATTATGAGGAGGTCCTGACCCAGCTTGGCGTCTATCAAGAGGACCTCGATGTAGAGGAGAAGCTCATACTGCGCGTGGCCCGTGTCTTCGGGGAGTGTGAGGTCGACCTCCCTAAGGGTTTTGTGGGAGAGGTCAAACGCTACATCGAAAAATGGAAATCGACCAAACGTTTTTCCCAGGCTATCAACCGCGCCCGTTCCAATAACTACATCGGGGAGATCGTCAGCCGCATGCAGGAGCAGGGGCTGGCCCCCCAGTTCTTCTACATCGCCCTCCAGGAGAGCGACTTCCGGCTCGATGCCTGTGGCCCCCCGACACGATACGGATATGCCAAGGGCATGTGGCAGTTCATCCCCATGACAGCCAAGGACTATGGCCTGAAGACCGGTCCTAGAGAGAAGGATCCCGTGGCCGATCCCCAGGACGAACGGCATGATTTCAGAAAAGCCACGAGTGCAGCGGCGCGCTACATCCGCAGGATCTTTAAAACCGATGCCCAGGCTTCGGGTCTGCTGGTCATCGCCTCCTACAATTGGGGAGAGCGGAGGGTTGCCAACCTGATCAAGAGCATGCCCGACAATCCCCGAGACCGGAACTTCTGGCGGCTGATGGAGGATCACATCGACGAGTTTCCTGAAGAGACCTATGACTATGTGTTCCGAATCTTTTCCGCGGCAGTTATCGGCGAAGATCCGAAACTTTTTGGCTTTGATTTCGAAAATCCCCTGGCAGGCACAGATATGACCTTTGCCTCCCGAGAATAGATGAAGAATAGATTCATGCGCTTGATCGCCGGTAAAAAGGCCGGGCCTCCCGACACGCGGGAGTTCACTCCTGCCTTCGCCTATGCGGGATTGTCGGACAAGGGGCTGCGGCGCTCTGTCAACGAGGATAGTTTTTTAGTTTTCCCGGAGGAGTATCTCCCGCCTCACGGTCCCGGAGGCCAGCTTTTCCTGGTCGCTGACGGAATGGGTGGTCTCTTGAGCGGGAGGATGGCCAGTGAGATGGCGGTCAACATCGTTCGGGATGTCTATTTCAACAGCGCGGAAGGCTTGGTCGGACAGAACCTCAAGCGTGCCTTGGCAGAGGCGAACAGCGGGATCTTTCAAAAGGCTGTTGATCAGGACCTCGATCACAAGATGGGGACGACATGCTCCGCCCTGGTCCTGACCGATGACCGGGGGACCATCTCCCATGTCGGGGACAGCCGGATCTACCACATCCATCAGGGAGAGATTCGGCAGCTGACCGAAGATCATACGGAGATAGCGGATCTCCTCAAGCATGATCTGCTTACCAGTGCCGCCGCCGCCAACCATCCCCGGCGTTCCGTCCTTTCCCGGGCCTTGGGCATAGAGGAGGATGTGGACGTGGATCTCCTGTATGATATCCCTCTCCATAAAGACGATCGTTTCGTGCTGTGCACGGATGGCTTGAGTAAAGTCAGCCCGGATGAGATCAAAGACGCTGCGCTCAATCACACACCTAAAGACGCCTGTCGCGCCTTGATCGAGATCGCTTATGAGCGGGGTGCGGGTGACAACATAACGGTGATGGTGGTGCAGATATCGCTTTAGTTGCTGAGGATTGAATCCAAATCCGGGCCGGATCGCTTTCCGGCTTTTTTTTTTGAATGCCAGGATATGTCTGTGTGAAGCGGACATTTTAGGTCTGAATTGACTCTTGGGAAAAGATTTGTTATGTATTGAACATGTCCCTGGGGAAAAAAACGTATGAAGTGCGGTAAATGCGGAAATAGGAACACCCCTGGAAGTGGATTCTGTAATCGCTGTGGGGCCGAGCTCCAGGCCCTCGAAAAACCTCACCTCAAGAAAAAGCCCAAGACACGGGCCCCAAAGCAACGTAGAGAAAAGGCGCCTTCCAAGTCCCGTGGCGGGGGATTGATGAGCAGCCAGTACTCCATCTTCTTCATCTTCATACTTGTGTTGCTCGGAGTCGTCATCGTAGGTGCACTTTTCATGATCCCCAAGGGTGAAGATCAGAAACCTGAACTGATCGAGACCGGAGCTCTGGAACTCAGCTCGATCCCCACAGGAGCCGAGGTCTTTCTCGACAATGAGCGGCAGGGGACAACCCCGTTCCAGATCGAGATGGATCCAGGTTCCTACAGTGTGCGGCTGGTCTATCCCGAGTATCAGGACAAAACTGAGATCGTCCAGGTGAGGCCCGGGGAGACCACGATGCGCGTACTCGACCTCGCGCCCTCCTTCATCATCCAAGTCCCGGCAAATCCCCCGGAAGCCAACGTCAAGATCGATGGCAAGTTTCAGGGCAAGACTCCTCTAAGCTTGCCTTTGACATCGGCGTCGGTCTTGCTTCAGATCGAAAAGGACGGGTGGTCATCCTGGGAGAAGCAGGTCGAGCTCAAGCCGGGTATCAACTTGATCGAATACTCGCTGAGCAAGGAAGAGTTCCGGCTCAGGGTCCGTACGACTCCTGCAGGGGCTCGCGTGTTCCTCGACAACCGGGACTTGGGCCCTTCCCCTGTGACCCGGTCCGTGGGCCCGGGATCCCATGAGCTGAGGCTCGAGATGCAGGGCTATCGTCCAGAAAAAAAGACCATCGAGGTGCAGGCCGATGCTGAGCTGACCTACACGCTCTATGCCAGCGAGACGGTGACTGTCAAGATATCTGTCTCCCCCTGGGCCGAGGTCTTCCTGGATGGAAAATCCATCGGAGTTATCCCCCCGGTCAAGGATGTCCCTATTGAAGCAGGCCCGCACACGCTCGAATTCATTAAGGGTGAGCAGAAGTACTCCCACAAGGTGGAGATAAAAGCGGAAGGCAGCAAGCGTTTGCACATGGACATGGCTACGGGCGAGCTCAGAGAGATAGGATAGATTTTAGTGAACGCCTGCGGGATTTGATCGATAATATGCTTATACAAGGGGACAAGGAATGAAACAAAAATGGTTTCAATCGAGGACTCTAGTCTTTTCTGTTATCTCTGCTCTGATCCTCATGACCTCTGCTCCGGCTTTTCCCATGTACGAAGAAGGGAAGGGCGGTGAAGACAAGGGGCCGGTGGTTAGGGTCAAGTATATGGGCAAGGGGATTTCTGCTGCCCAGGAAAAAAACTTCACTCTGCTCCTGGAAGACGGCAAACGGCTGCTCAAAGAGTGGATGGATTATACAGCTGCCATAGAAAAATTCAAGGAGGCGGAGAAACTGGCCACTCAGAACCGTCAGAAATCCGATGTCTATTACTACCTGTCCCTGGCTTATTTTGCTTCGCTCGAAGAGCAGGGGACCAAGGACTTCACCGATACCATCCAAAAACTCATCGAGGTCGATTATTATCGCCAACTGGATGAAAACGAGTGCCCGCCCCAGTATGTGGCCATGTACAACGACATCAAACAGGACTATGGAGTGCTCAAGGTTCTGTCCGTCCCCCCTGGAGCGGATGTCTTCTTCAATGACAGCAAGGCCTCCGAAGGCAAGACCCCACTGACCGTGGGCTATAAGGCTGGCGACATCAAGGTCCGGGTCAAGAAGGGGGGCAAGCAGAAGAAAGATGAGCTCACAGTCCTGGCCGGCCAGGAAACCTCTTCCCCTGTGTATTCCCTGGAAGGGAGATCGTCCCTGATCTACATCATCGGCGGAGTCCTTGTGGCCGGTGCAGTCGGGGCCGTCCTCCTGCTGTCCGGCGGAGAGGAAGAAATCATCCCAACGACCGGGAACCTGACCATCAATTCCAGCCCCAGCAGTGCCCAGATCTACATGGGAAAGACCTCGGCAGAGGACACCAGTCAGGTGACTCCCTACACGTTCAGCGATATCGCTCCTGGGAACTATATTGTTGTTCTTAAGCTGGAAAATTATGCGGACCACAACGAGACCGCCGCGGTCACCGCGGGCCAGACCACTACCGTGAATCCCAGCCTCGCTCAACATACGATCGAAGTGACCAAGCCTGCTGAAGGGGACACAATTCCCCTGGTGGATAAGACAAGCATCGAGATCAAGTGGACGCTCGATGGGGGCACACAAGCCCTGGCTGTACAAAGAGCACAGATCCCAACAGATCTTGCGAGCCTGAACCGTGAATTCGCCTTGCGATCGCGCATCAGGACTCGCACGCAAAATCCTGCTTCTTCGATCCGGAACAGCAGATCTGCAAAGCGAAACGTCCTTTCTCGGGAAGCACTTGTTGCTCATGCCAATAACATCATCACTCCCACTCGAGCGAACACTATCGGGAGGTCAGGCCGGTCGCTGAACCCACGTTCGATTGATCCAGGGAACAGAATGCTTGGCGGCCAGAACTCCGGTGTCGACAC
>JBGUED010000247.1:0-4434 GCA_041821525.1 Candidatus Aminicenantaceae bacterium
GTATAGGAATCCGTCCGGACCTCGATCTCCCTCTTCCGCTCCCCCACCAGCTCCACGGCCGCCACTCCGGGAAGCCGGACCAGTTCGTTGCGGATGTTGTTTTCCGCGGTCTGGCGCAGCCTGTCCAGGTCATCCAGGTCCTCATGCCAGAGGACTGCTGTGACAATGGGTTGGGCATTGGGATCCAACTGGCTGACGGTGATCTCATCCAGTCCCTGGCCCTGATTAAAATCGGTGACAACCTTCTGGAGCTCGAGGTAGGCCTCGTCCATGTCCGTGTTCCATTCATACTCCACGGTGATCAGAGCACGGCCCACACGGGATACGGAAGAGACCCCCGTCACCTTGCGGCCGCGGGCTGCCATAGCCTCCAGTCCGGAAACAAACTGCTCCTCCATCTCCTCTGGAGGGCGCTCCTCCGCTTCCAGGGAAATGTAGAGCCGCGGGCTGTTCAACTGAGGGAGCAGGTCCATCCCCAGCCTCTGGAAGGAGATGTAGCCGAGGAGGCAGATGGCCAGGATGATCATCAGGATGGTCGTAGGGTACCTGACCGAGAACTGTGCGAGTTTCCTCATACTATTCGATGACCTTTACACGGGAGCGGTTTCTCAGGGTCTCGAAGCCTTCGATGATCAGGCTGTCCTCCGGCTCGAGCCCCTCGGTCACTTCCACGCTGTCGCTGGTCTCGATGCCCAGCTCAATCCTCCGTTCCAGAGCGATCCCCCGCTGGACGACGTAGACGATTTTTCGCCCTCGCCTGTCGAGGATGATGTCCTTCGGGATGACGATCACATCACCCTTCTCCTGTACGACGATGTCGGCGCGCACGAACATCCCGGGTTTGAGAAGGAGATCCTGGTTGGAGGCTTCTATCTTGATCTCGAACATCCGGCTGGTTGGATCCAGCGCCGGAGAGATCTGAGTGACCTTTCCCTCGAGCTTCTGCTTTTCCTCGCTGTAGTTGCTGACGGCCACATTCTGGTTCTGCCGTATGCGGCCCATCTCCTTGCCGGGCAGGGTCAGCTCCGCATAGATGCGAGAGTAATCCATCAAGGTAGCCACCTCGGTGCCGGCCTCCACCCACTGGCCGGAAGTGAAGTGCGGGAGGTCCACGATGATCCCCTTGAAGGGGGCGCGGATCTCCAGCTTGGCCAGGGATATTACAGCGTTGTCCATGCTGTAGCGGGCGTCGATCAGGGCTTTTTCCGCCACTTTTACGTCACTCAGGGTGATGCCGCCCTTTTCGTAGATGCTCTGCTGCTTGGTAAACTCCCTCTCGGCAGTCTCGAGGCTCAGCTTCTTGGAATCCATGGCGATCCCATTGACATATTCGGGATTGTCCAGAGAGACGAGCAGCGTGTTGGCAGCCACGGAATCCCCCATGACATAGGCTCTCCCTGTCCTGGGGTTCTTCTGCAGCGTGTACCGTCCGGCCTGTTCCGTTTTGAGGATGGTCTCTTTGACAGCATAGACCGTTCCTGTCGCGGTCACGAATTCCTGGATGGAGGACTTTGTTACTTCCATCACCCGGACAGGGATGGTGGTGTCGGTCTGCTCCGTCATCCGTTCCTGCTGGCAGCCGGGAAGCGCCAGGAGAGAAGCTAATATCAAGAAGAATCCCATAGAGACTGATGTGACTTTTTTCATCCCTTTAATCCTCCAGTTCCTTTAGTTCATCGAGCTCGTCCAGGAGGGACCGGTTGGCCTCGAAATCCCAGAGGGCCCTGATCTTCAGGTCGAGCAGCGCCAGCCTGTTGTTGATCAGGGCCTGGACCAGGCTGAGCCTTTGTTGGGACAGCTGGAGCTGATAGAACTGCAGATCTTTAGAAGAGAGATCGCCGTTGCGGTAGCGTTCCAGGTTGATGTCATAGGTGAGCTCCGCGTTCTTTATACTCTTTTCCGCGATTTCTATCTGACGTCTCTGGTTCACCAAAGACCGATAGGATTCACGGATCTCAGATTTTATGTTCTTTATCTCATCTTCAGCCGAAAGATTGGCCGAGTCGACCTGGGCCTGGGTGGCGGCCAGGCGGTGTTTCATCTGTCCCCAGTCATACAGGGGGATGTCCAGGGTAAGGGCGATCAGGTAGTCGGAGTTTGGCGAGTCGAAGATGTTGTTGAGCTCTTTGTTGGTGCCCGTCAGCCCGAAACCGGCTTGCAGGGACGCCTTGAACTCGTTCTCGGCTCCTGCCACGATGAGGTCGTTCAAGGCATACTGGATCTCGATGTCCCTCTGCCGCAGCTCCATGCGGTTTTCCAGGCCGTGGTCGATGGCCCTGTTAAGATCCACATCCACAATGGTTTTCTGGATGTCGGCGGACACATCGATCAGGGCTTCCAGATCCAGCCCCAGCAGCCTTTTGAAGGTATCCAGGCTGGTTTCATGCTGCATTTTTTGATTTTCCAGCGCAGCCAGGCTGTTGTCCTTGGTGATGTCGGCCTGATAGAGCTCTTCACGTGCGGACAGGCCGGCATCCACCTTACTCTGGATGATGTTGAAACTCTCCGTGGCATTATCCAGTTCCTCCTGGGATATCTGGATGCTCATCCGGGAATAATAGAGATTGAGAAACTGCTGTGTGACCTGTCTTTCGATCGAAAGTTTCTGGATAACATAGTTCAACTGCGTGTTTTCAAGAGCAAGCTCCAGCTCCCTGATCTGCATCTTGGTTCGGTTATAGGTAAAGAGGGGCTGTTGGAGGTTTATAGACAGGGTGTTGGAGAATCCGGATTCCTTTTCTCCTCCTGCGGCAGAGCTCGAGGCTTCCGTCCAGTTGAACGTATTGGTGACGAACAGGGTTCCGTCCGTGTACTTAATCGGCTGGCGGATGGTCAAGCCCGCTTCCGATTTGGTCTGGGTCTGCGTGTTGTAGTTGGCTATGAGATCGTTAAAAACCCTGTTGCTGGATGTGCGGTAGGGTGTCACGGCCAGGCTGAACTGAGACTTGAGCCCTGCCTGCTGGGCCATGAGGTTTTGTTCGCTGGTCACCAGCGAATAGCCTGTCTGGAGAATGGTCGGGCTGTTCTGGAAGGCGATGTTGAGGGCCCTTTCCAGGGTCAGCTCTTCGCCGCCGGCCAGAAATCCGGGAACGAAAAGGAGGCCAAGGCATAGGACAGGTACCAGCCTCCTCCTTTTCCTGTGATCGGAATCAAGTTTCGGGTTTATTCTGTTCAAGACTGATCCTTTCATGGGCGACTCCATTTCGCAGCAAGACTCTCCGTCCTGCATGGAAGTATTCAAATGCCTAATCCTGTTCTGATTTGACCCACTTCACCGCATCGGCCGTGAGGAAGGCTCCCTTGCCCTTGTCCGTTTGTTCGATCGTGTTCGTTCCAGCAGCCAGGCGGAAGGTTCCCAGCAGGACCCAACCCTGGGCCGACTCCTGGATGTCGAAGGCAATCTCTTCGGTGCCGTCCTCATGGTGGACGATGAAGTGTTTTTCCTCCTGGGTGGGCCGCTGGCGGTTACCCCTGCCCTGGCCCCGCTGTCCTCCGCTCCCTCTCTGGCCCATGCCCGCTCTCTGGCCACCGGTTTCGTTGTAAAAATAGATGTCGTAGCTGCCGCTTTCCGCGAGGTTTACCGTCCAGGAAACGGCATTGCTTCCCTCCCCGACCTTGATCATATGGCCGGTGTGGAGGATCGTGCCGTAGAAGTTCTGGAGGACGACCGGGGTCCAGAGTCCGGGCGGATTGTTGGGATTGTAGCCGAGATACTCCGTCTCGGCGCTCGAACGGTCGAAGAGCCGGCGGATGGCCGACCGGAGCCGGTTGTCCCCGCCGCCGCCGGTTATGGCGAATCCCGGGTCCTCGTTGTCGACGATGTATTCCCCTTCGTCGGTCTGTTTGTCTTCCGCATAGGGAGTGGACCTCTCCCCTTCGAAGAAGGTCTCCGCTTCCTCTGTTCTCTGCTCATACAGGTTCAGGTTCATGGTGGAGGGGATGTTGCGCGAGATAGTGGTATCCATCTGCACTATCAGAGGCTGGGTGTCCAGGAGGATGCCGACCTCCTTGGTTGTCTTGGCCGGGATCAAAATCGAGCTTTCGTATTCCCATCCCGCCCCGCCGCCTCGCATCGCACCCCTGCTCTGTGCCGACATCGTGCTGATCTTTACGATGCCCTCGGTTTCAGAGACGTTGCTGATGGGCAGGAGCAAATTGTAGCGCTGTTTTTCCCCGTCCCGGATAGTGAACAAACCGACGGAGCCGACGATGAAGGCCGGGACCTGTGCTTCCTCGTACCAGGCGGCCATCACAGGTTCCAGATCGAATTCCTTGTAGGCAAAAAGGAATTGGAGAAATTCTTCTTCCGCAATGGAGCTGAACTTTTTCTCTATAATAAAGGACAGGAGTCTTTCACCGAAGTTGTCCTCCTGGATGCGGGATTCTATGGCGGACATCAGATATTTGCCTTTGGCCAGGATGACATCGTTGAGT
>JBGUED010000248.1:0-4430 GCA_041821525.1 Candidatus Aminicenantaceae bacterium
TGCGACTGCGGAGTCTGCGACTGGACCTTCCGTTATGTGCCCGGAGGGGAACGCAAGGCAGGTGAGGGACGCAGGATCTACCACGTGTCCCAGTACGTCACCTGGCCCCCGGCGGAAGGACTCAAGTGGGAGAGGATCAAGCAGGACTACATCGGCCTGGACATTCCCCAGCCGGAACACAGCTACGCCTATATCCACGGCATGTTCGGCTACATGAACGAGAACCAGGTTGCCATCGCGGAATCCACCATCGGAACACACAGGAAGCTGGTCAACTCCACGCCCTCAGCCAGGATCGACCTGACCACGCTTACGCAACTGGGCATGGAGCGAGCCAAGACCGCCCGAGACTGCATCCGCATCATGGGTTCCCTGGCCGAAGAATACGGCTATGGCTTCCACGATGACGGCGAGATGCTGGCCGTCTCCGATCCGAATGAGATCTGGATCTTCGAAATCATGCCGGTAGGCCCGTTGTGGACACCTGAGATCGGCCAGCCAGGCGCGGTCTGGTGCGCCCAGCGCGTGCCCGACGACCACGTGAGCGTGTGCCCCAACGAATCGCGCATCGGCGAGATCGACTTGGACAACAGCGACTACTTCCTGGGATCGTCCAACATCGTTTCTTTTGCCATCGAGAAGAACCTGTATGACCCGGGAAGCGGGGAACCCTTCAACTGGAAGAAGGCCTATTCTCCGGCCGAATTCAGCGCCAACAGCAGCGGGGGCAGCCGGGCGCGTATGTGGCGTTTCTTCGACCTGGCGGCTCCTTCCCAAAAGTTCAGCGCCGACACTCTGAACATGGATTTTCCTTTCTCGGTCAAGCCGGACAAGAAGCTCTCCGCACAGGACGTCATGAACCTCACCCGGGACAAATACCAGGGCACAAAGTTCGATCCGGCCGCCGGCCTGCGGGGCGGGCCCTTCAAGAACCCCAATTACCACCCCCGTCCGGTCAGGCTGGACGGCGAAACCTACTTAACACCCCGCACCATCGGCGTCAACCGGGCCGAGTACACCACTGTCACCCAGTGCCGGGACTGGCTGCCCGATCCCATCGGAGGGATCGTGTGGCTCTGCTTCGGTGCTCAGGACACGGCCTGCTATATGCCGCTTTACATCGGAATCACGGAGATTCCGCACTCCTTCCAGATCGGCGACCACTGGGAGTTCGACCGTGAATCCGCCCGCTGGGCCTTCGATTATGTGGACTTTCATACCCTCGTAGCCTACTCCCATGCCATCGAGGATGTGAAAAAAGCCCAGGCCAAATGGGAGGCCAGGACCGTCGATACAACTCCGGCGATCGATACCTTCGCCAAGCAGCTCTATGACAAAAATCCGGAAGAAGCCATCGAGTACCTGACCGAATACTGCAACAACAACGCCGACCTGGTCGTCAACGCCTGGTGGAAGCTGGGTGACGAGCTGCTCGTCAAATACCGGGGCATGAGCATCTATGATACGAAAACCCGGAAGCGGTCCAACCTCCCCTATCCCGAGGACTGGCTGCGGGAGGTTGTGCGATACCACAACCTTCCCAAACAACCGCCCCGGAAGAAGTGACCAAGGAGACAGACAGATATGCGAACCAAAGCTCAATATCAGATCCCTTTGCTGGGCCTGATCGTCCTGGCCTTGTACCTGGCCGCACCCATGGGGGCCCAGGATCAGACTCCCAAGGCTCAGCTCCCCCTGCTCAATACTTCAGCCGGTCAGAGCCAGGATGTGACAACACTCAACATCATCTGTGAAGAGGCCGGTATCTTGTACGACTACTGTGATGTGCCGGATGTGGCGATGCTGGAAGCCGGCGTGGGCCTGAGCGGCAAGCAAGGCGAATCCCGCTCCGGCTTCCATGTCGAGGTCTATACCGATCGGGATGTATACCCTGAAGGCACACCCTACAAGACTGTGATCTTCGCCATCGGTGCCAGCCTCAAGGGCATGGGCGCATCCGGTCTGACTGTGGACGATGAGGTCAAACGGCTGAAATCAGTCGTCGAATACTGCCAGCAGAAGGGGATTTTCATCATCGCCGTGCATGTCGGAGGCGTATCCAGGCGGGGTGCTCCGGGCAGCGACAACGAACGCGTGATCGATGCCGTAGCCCCCTTTGTCGACTACCTGATCGTCACCAAGGACAGCAACAAGGACGGCCGGTTCAGCCAGATCGCCAAGGCAATATCCATCCCCCTGACAGAGGTGGACTACGCCCTCAACCTGGTGGATGTCCTGAAAGGGATCTTTGACGGTAAGTAGGATCGAGCGGATCGAGAAGATCCAGGGCCGGCAGACCGACAGGAAGCAGGTCCTATGACTTGAAGGGATAGCTGCGCTGGTTGATAACCTTGACGGCGGCATCCACCACCTTGGGATCATACAGTGTCCCCTTGTTCTTGGTGATCTCTTCAACAGCACTTGCCAAGCTGTGGGCCGGGCGGTAGGACCGCTCCGAGACCATGGCGTCCAAGGTGTCAGCCACGGCCAGGATTCTGGCTTCCAGCAGGATGTTCTCTCCGGAAATGCCCGCGGGATAGCCGGTCCCGTTCATCCGTTCATGGTGCTGCAGTACGATCTGGGCTACGGGCCAGGGTAACTTGATGTCTTTGAGGATCTCGAATCCGGTCTTAGGATGAGTTTCCACCAGTGTCCGCTCCGCATCCGAAATCTTGCCCGGTTTGCTCAGAATTTCAGCAGGGAGGCTGATCTTGCCGATATCATGTACGGAACCCGTAAGGTGCAGCCCTTCGATTTTGTCTTCGGAAAAGCCCATTTCTTTGGCGATGGCGGCAGCCAGCTTGGCCACGCCTTCCCCATGACCAGCTGCAAAGGGATCGCGCAGCGCCAGGCTTCGCGAGAGGGCGCGGATCGAGCCTCCCAGCGCGTCCTCGAACATGCCCGATTTTTTCTGCTCTGCAGCGGCCAGCTTTTTCCGATCCGAGATATCGCGCAGGGCCACGACGGTCACAGGTATGTCTTGAAGCATGATGGAGCGTGTCTGGAGCTCAACCGGGACCAGGAGGCCTGTCTTTTTCCGGATCTCTGTTTCGAACGGTGTGTTTCTGGCTTCCCTCAGATACTTCTCCACATTGGGCCTGGCCTTATCTTCGATCAGGGAAACAAACGCCTGGCCCTGAAACTCTGAGGGTTTGAAATCCAGCAGGGTGCCGGCCGCATGGTTGGAATCCATGATCAGGCCTTCCTGCAGGATGAAAAGCCCTTCGATGCTGGCCTGAGCCAGGCGGGAGAAGCGCTCCTCCCGTTCCCGCTGCACGTCGTCCGTCCGTTTCTTATCCAGATATTCGCCGACCACATCGGCCACGGTTTTAAGCAGTTTGACCTCGCCGTCCTCCCACTTCTTCTGCTTCTTCACCGTTGCCAGTCCCATGAGTCCGGTCAACTGTCCGTTGAGCCTGACTGGCAGTGCAATAAGGGATCGGACTTCCATTTCAGACAGCCAGGCCTTTTCCGCTTTGGCCCCTTCTGACAAGGTGTCCACATCATGAATGATGATGGACGCCCCTGTCTCCAGCTGATTTTTCCACCACGGCAGATCCTCCGTCGACAGATTTTGGAGCTTCTCAATATGGGAGTTAACACCCTTGGCGCACCATTCGTGAGTGTTATCCATCTTGGTGCCCTTTTCATAAACCAGGAACAGAAAGGCTCGGTCGGCCTGTCCCACCTCACCCAATTCGGCAAGGGTGGAATCGACGGCTTGGTCTATGTCGAAAACACCCACCAGCCGGGAGAGCACACGATTCGTGTTCTGTTCGACGCTCAGGCGCGCGGTGAGTTGTTTCTGTGAACTCTTGTACTCGGAGACATCGTCGATCACAGCCAGCACACCGTTGATGGAGCCGTCTTTATCGAGAATCGGATTCAAAAAATGACGGAACCAGGACTGGTGTCCGTTCTGGTCCTCGAGGGCTTTCTCGAAAACGTTCTGCTTCTGAGTTTCCAGGCAGCGGCGGACCGCGGCGGAGAGCCCGGAATCCTTGAACACGGTATGCGACATGACATTCACGTCACCATTGCCTTCCGGGGAGGGCAGCTTGAATTTCTTCAACAGCTGACTGTTGGCATACTTGAGCTTTCCCTGAACATCCACGGACATCACACTCAAAGGAGCGGTGTCTACCGCATGGCGGTATCGCTCGGAATCTTCCCGCAGGTTTTTTTCCGTCTCGGCACGCGTCTGCTCCGACTCTTCGAGCTCGGTGATCCGCTGCCGGACATTGTCCAGGTCCTCTAAAAGCCTCGTTTTTTTGTCATCGCTCATCGGTTTTCCCTCATTCCATATTTCTGATCAGAGTTCCCTCTGATCACGCAAATTTTGTCGTTCAAAGTGCCCTCATTATGGCAAATGGGGCGAAAATAGGGCAATCGCCTTTTAAGATGATTCGAGGGGTGATTTTCCGGACACG
>JBGUED010000249.1:0-4414 GCA_041821525.1 Candidatus Aminicenantaceae bacterium
TGCGCTTAGCGATCTGATAGCCGTACATGGGTTCAGCAGACCGATCCATCAGGCTCAGCAGCACCAAGGCCGCCGTACCGGAGTTCAGCTCTTTCTGGAATTTCTTATTGGCGTCGATCATGTATGCCAAGACCATCACCTCCCTATAATATTTCTCTGTGGATGCTTAATGTCATTTTATTAATACTTGTTATTTATTATTACTATTAATTCCAATATAGTGTTAACTTATCAATATGTCAAGCAAAAATATTTTTTGGGGATTTGTGATGCCTGCGATGATCGAGCTGAAAGGGGGATCCGAGGTCAAGTCCTTGGTTCGGATCCGCTGTTGGACTGGCAGGATTTTATTGGAAGCGCAAGGAAGACGGTGGTCCCCTCACCGGGCTGGCTTTCTATACTGATGGTCCCGCCGTGGTCCTCGATGATACGATAGCTGATGGCCAGTCCCAATCCGGTCCCCACTCCCCGGCCCTTGGTCGTGAATCCGGGCTCGAAGACACGGGCCAGTCTCTCCGGCGGGATGCCGGGGCCATTGTCCGTGATATGGACCCGGATCCGGTCATCGTCCTCTCGTGTCTTGATCGTGATCCGCCCCCGGCTTTCTGTGGCTTCCAGTGCATTGTTCAGGATATTGATGAACACCTGGTTGAGCTCTCGTGGCCGGCAGTACAATTCCGGCAGGGGACCCAGGTCTTTCTCAACTTCGACGCGAACCTCGGGATTGGCCAACACCAGCGTCAGCGTATCTTCGATGCCACCGTTCAAATCAAAGGATTGATATTCCCCCTCATCCAGGCGGGCGAAATTGCGCAGCGCGGTCACGATCCGGTCGATGCGCTCAACTCCACCTGAAACCGATTCGTTCAGGGTGACCAGGGTCTGGAAGGCCTTATTCACCCTCTCATCCTGGCTGGCGGCCTCTCCATCATACAGGGCGCTCTCGACCACGCGGAGGGCTCGCTTGATGGTATCGGCAGAAGATCCGATGGAGCCCAGGGGGCTGTTGATCTCGTGGGCGACGCCCGCCACCAGGTTTCCCAGGGCCGCCATCTTCTCCGACTGGACGAGCGAGGCTTGTGTGTCCCTGAGCTTCACATTGATCTGCTCCAGATCCTCGGCATATTGGGATATGGAATTCCTCATGAGAATCTCTTTCTGCCGGGCCTGATACAGCCGGTGACGCGCCTGATAGAGATAGCAGGTGAGCACCGTGGCCAACACTGTGGTCGGGACCATATGGGAAAAGAATTCATCCGCCACCACCATCCCACCAGGGTACACCTTTACCTCGAATACATAGATCAGCATGAAGCTGACACCGATCATGGTGACCTGCCAGGGACGGAAGGGTATGGCACTCACTCCCAGGAACAGGACCAGGACCAGGTAGCCTGCCGAGGACTTCACATCCCCGATCAGCACATCGTCGAAAACGGAAATGAAGGCCGTGGCCAGCAGCATGGCCCAGACGATGTACCTCCCGACCTCGACATCCAGCATGTTCCGGGACAGGAACAGAGCGAGGATTCCCAGGCCGATGATGAGGAGCTTGTCCCACAGGGTCACAAAATCAGAGCTGGCGATCCCGAGATCGTACACCCAAATCAGCTGTTTTCCCTGGAAAGCCACCTTGATAAGCAGGAGCAGTCCCACAGCCACCCCTGCCAGGATCCCGGCCACGATCAATCCGATGCGGCTGAGCCGGCCAAGATAATGTCGGAATCTGGGATCGCGTTCGAGCTTGTCCGGGAGTAGATACTTCACCCAAACCAGAAATGCCCTGTTAAAACCAATCATGTTCCTTCTCAAAAAAAGATGAGTTCAACAAACACCCCGAATGTCAAAACTATACTAGCACAGGCAGGAAGAGATATACAAATTGAAAGGCATGACCGAGTTGTCCGGTCAGCGGGCCAGGATCCGGACAGACAGGGGCGCGCAGTTGGCCCCGGAAAGAGACAGGTAGATCTCGCCCCGATCGTCTTGGACAGCGGAACAGGGAAACTCCACGGAGACGGTCTTGGTCTCTCCCGGCACCAAGCTGAAAAAATTATCGCTCCAGAAACAAGGCAGGATCTCGGGGCCGCCGCGGCCTTCGACCACACAGGCACGGAGAAAAAACGCCAGGGAGGATCCGGGATTATGGAGCCGAAAAATGCAGGCTCTTCCGCCATCTTTGTCTTTGACGTCCACGACCTCACAATCCAGGCGGGCGGGTGGGAGCTGCTCCAGGCCGGAGAAATCATCCTCCGGGGCCAGCCAGTAGAGATTGTCTGAGAGCCCCACACCGGCAGAGCGAGAGCTCGTGTTGGAGTTTCTCGCGGCTGCGGTTGAGCATCATATCCGGAATCCAGGCTCCGCCCCTGAGCCGAACCTTGTGTCCATTGATGAAGAAATCCCTGCGCGTCCAGCCATCGACCTCGGTGAGGGAGCTGGACACCTCCCGAATCCCGAAAGACAGGGCTTCGTGATCCGAGGTCTCCCCCTTGATCTCGAAACGCATCTCCAGTCGATAGAGTACCGGCGTCCCCAGGCCGTTAGGCCACCAGAGGCGAGGGTGCTGCAGCAGAAGCTCGGGAAAGTCTGAGGGCTCGAAGTCTATGGTCCGGGCCTCACGGGATCCCAAGTCTACCGGTTGTTCCAGTGTAAGGGCCGGAATTCCCGGATCCGGAGACATGATCCGCAGGATCAGCGAGCCTTCCTGGAGTGAGGTACCCGTGTTGACCAGTTCGGCGCTCGCCTTGAGGGACGCCCGCTCCAGGCTCGGGAGGGGCAGGTCGGACGCCTCTGCGCCGTGTGCCCAGAGCAGGACGAACAGGACTATGCCCCACCCGATGGCGGATCGAGGAATCATACGGTCTTCCCCGGCTTGGAATCAGGCAAACGGCTGGTCGATGGCGGGGCTGGGCTCGGAGAAGTAGCGCGGGCCGTCCTCGGTGATGTAGATGCAGTCCTCCAGACGGACCCCGAATTCTCCGGGGAGCACCACCATGGGCTCATTGGAGAAACACATGCCGGGCTCCATGGGCCGGATGTTCCCCTTGACCAGGTTGATCCACTCATGTCCGTCCAAACCGATGCCGTGACCGGTCCGGTGCGGCAGGCCCGGGACTTCATAGCCGGGGCCGAATCCGTAGTTGATGTAAACCTGGCGGGCAGCGGCATCCACATCCTCGCAGGGCACGCCGGGACCGGCTGCGGCAAAGGCGGCCGACTGTGCTTTTTTCATGAGATTCCACATCTCACGCTGGCGGTCACTCGGCTCCCCGAACACAATGGTGCGGCTGATGTCTGCGCGGTAGCCGTCCACTCCGCATCCGCCGTCCATGAGCACGATGTCTCCTTCCTTCAACTCGATGTGTTTGATGCTGCCGTGAGGATTTGAAGAGGCCTCTGCGATCTGGGCGCCGATCCCCCCGCTCACCCCTAAGGCCGCAAACGCCCGCCCGGATATGGCGCGGAAGTCGTTTCGGGTCATGCCGGTTTCGAGCATGGCAACCGACGCCTTATAGGCCTCGATGGTGATGTCGGACGCTTTCTGCATCAGTGCCAGTTCGGTAGGCGACTTTATGACCCGGCACTCGATCGTGATGGGATCGGCACTGACATACTGCAGGTGGGGCGCCTCCTTCCGGATACCGTCGAACAGAAAGAAGCGGGCCCGCTCCTCGATCCCCACCTTGCCGGAGCGGACACCGCGGTCCCTCAGGAGCTCGGCCACTCTCAGGTAGGGGCTCTCGTGTTCCTCCCAGACCCGGATATCATCCCCGAAGCGAATGATCTCCCGCGCCCTGTCCTCCTCAAAAGCAGGACAGATCCAGCCCAGCTCTCCCCTGGCGGGGATGACGACGGCGAACATGCGCTCGCTGTTCCCCCAGCGCATTCCCGTGTAGTAGAACATACCGGTGCCGCCCTCGAGATAGATGGCCTCGATCCCGGTCTTGGCCATCAAACTCTGGGCCTTTTCGATCCTCTGCAGGCGCTCCCCCTCGGTGATGGGGACCACGTCACTCGTCATGGGCCTGAGCCCGGAGATGGGGTCTTCAGCTCCAGCCTGCAGGCCCTTTTGCGGGGAACAGCCGGACGTCACGATCGCGGCCCCGGCCGCGCCCGCCGACAGCTTGAGGAAATCTCTTCTATCCAATGTCATCCTTACCTCCAGCCATGAATAATTAATAAGAACCGCCGATTACATTTCCAGAACTGCGGAGTGCATTAAACTATATCGGCACTTCTTACCCTTCAGGCGAGCGGATCTAACAGCATCAGCTTCTTTGCCGCCCATTCGGAGTGGACAACCACACCTTCATTGGCTTCAGCCTCGCAGCTTCTGCAATCTCCACTCGTGAATAATCCAGGCACCTGAATTATTCATAAAAGATGTCGACATGTACATAGAAAAACACAATAT
>JBGUED010000250.1:0-4409 GCA_041821525.1 Candidatus Aminicenantaceae bacterium
GCGTCCGAACAGCACCTGGTTCCGGGAATTGTGGGCATAGCCCCCCGGGTCCGACATGTAGCCCAGGCTGGTCTGAGTCCAGTCATCCGGGGGATCGGCGCCCAGGTGGATGAAACGCATGCCGAAAAGGACCGCAAAGAGGAGCAGGAGGATGATGAGGGATGTCTTAGGCCGTGCCATGTGTGTTTTTCTCTCATTGTTTTTCTACACTAACTGCCGTGGCGAGTCAATCCGAGTCTCCTTTGGCCGGGCTGCCGCAGGATTGCTAAACGTGGGGAGGCGTGGTATATTCTCCTCTACGATTCAGCCATGAACGCCTCGAGACGCCTCTTCTGTATGACCCTGGATCTGGAAGCGGATTTCAGCGGTGCCCTGCAAAACGAGTATGCCCTTTTTCGGCGGCCGGAAAGGGTGGAGCTGCTCCTGGAGCGGCTGCAGGAAAAGGACGTCAGGCTCTCCGTTTTCGTGGTGGGCGAGCTGTTGGAGAAGTTCCCGGAAGTAATCGGCTTGTTCGAGCGTTATGGGGCTGAGTTCCACTGTCACAGCTACTCGCACGATCCTGCGGCCACGGATTCGGAGGATGAGATCCAAAGGTGTCGCGACGCCTTTGTGCGGCATTTCGGGAGGCCTCCCATGGGCTACCGCGCGCCCGATGGGAAGATCAGCCTGGATGGGATCCGAAACCTGGAAAAGCAGGGATTCAGGTTCGACTCCAGCATATTCCCCTCATATTATCCCAATCCCTTCAAGTATCTCTTCCGGAGAGCGAGCGTCCATCAAGTACGAAACACGGGCATGGTGGAGATTCCTAACACGCCGGTCTCCGCCCTGCGGATCATGCTCTCGCTCTCCTACATCAAGCTTTTGGGGAGGCGCGTCTACTTTGGGCTGCTGCGCCGATCACGCCTGCCGGAGACCGTGGTGTTCGGATCGCACCTCCACGATTTTTTTACCGATCAAGACGCCCTGACCAGGATGCCGAGGTTCTGGAGGTGGGTCTACGGAAGGAACCACGACCAGGGCCTGTCTTACCTCCAGGAGACGCTGGAGTTTTTCCAGGGCCAGGGATATGCCTTCGTGCATATCTCAGAGGTGTATGAGCGATTTGCAGAACAACACCTGCAAAAATCGACCAGGGAAGGCTGATATGGCAGAAAAAATCACCCGCAGGACACAGGAAGAGGATGTGAGGCAGTACTTTGAGCGGATTGCCCGCCGGTTCGACTCCTACTATCGCCAAGAGGCGGATACGGGGGGGCTGGTGGGGAGAATCGCGCACCACGTGTTCCGCAAGCCAGCCATGGCCTGCCGGTTCGAGAAGACCTTCGAATTCCTGGGCGACCTGCCGGGCCAGACCATCCTGGATGCGGGCTGCGGCTCCGGGATCTACTCGATCGAGATCGCCCGGCGCGCAGGGCGGGCAGTGGGTGTGGATGTCTCCCAGATCATGATCGACATGGCCGGAAAGAATGCCAAAGAGGCGGACGTCGAGGACCGGTGCCGCTTCCAGGTGCAGGATGTCATGGGCCTTGAGCCCGGCCAGGAGACCTACAGGACCTGCCTGGCCATCGGCTTCTTCGATTACATCCGGCCCGAGAAACAGCGGGACGTGCTGGCGAAGCTCCTTGCCCTGGCGGAAACCGACGTCATCGTCACCTTCCCCAAAAAATGGGTTCCCGCCACCTTCTTCCGCAAGGTCTGGTTCCTGAAAAAACGCCTGGATGTCTATTTCTTCACCAGGAAACAGGTCGATAGCCTGGTCGATCCAGAGGAGGTGGCCATCACCTATGTGAACTGCCGCTCGGTCTGGACAGTCCGCTTCGCCAAGCGGGCAGGCTGATGAACCCTAGATACCTCTGCGGCTCCACCAACAGGATTTTTGGGAAGCCGTTCTAGCTTCCCGTAGATTGACAAAAACCGGCATATTCTTTATAGTGAACTGACATTTTAAGGAACACATTTGAAACCTGAATCCCATGAAAATCCTCCTGATAAATCCCCCTGCTGAGAATCTGGTCAAGACCTTTGCTCCTGAGGCGCTCACCGAGGAGATGGGATTCTATCCCCCCATGGGCCTCCTGTATGTGGCCGCGGGCGTCACCCAGGCCCACGGCGACCGCTTTCAGATCGAGGTGCTGGACACCCAGGTTGAACGGATGAGTTATGCCCAGATCGAACGCCATATCGCTGAGTGCCAGCCGGATGTGGTGGGCATCAGCTGTATGACTTTCCTGCTGATCGATGCCCTCAAGGTCGGGCGTGCGGCAAAGAGGGTCGATCCCAAAATCCATGTGGTGATGGGCGGGACCCATCCCTCTATCTATCCCGAGGAGATGGCCTCTCAGCCCGATATCGACTCCATCGTGATGGGAGAGGGAGAGCACACCTTTGCCGAACTGCTGTCTGCCCTGGAGGAGAGCAGGTCCCTGGAGGGGATCGCCGGCGTGGGGTACAAGCAGAACGGCCGGGTCGTCATCAATCCTGCGCGGGGCTTCATCCAGGATCTCGACAGTCTCCCCTTTCCTGACCGGAACCTGCTTCCCACCGAGAAATACTACAACGTCCTCGGTGACAGCAAGGTCACCATGACCAGCCTCGTGACCACGCGCGGCTGTCCCTTCCGGTGCACGTTCTGCACCAACAAGGATGGCAAGGCCTGCCGCATGCGGTCTCCCGAGAACGTGGTCCAGGAGATCGAGGCATGTTATGCTCGGGGCGTCACGGATTTTGACATCATCGATGACACCTTCACCATAAACAAGAAGAGGGCCCTGGCCATCGCCGACCTGATCCTGGAAAAAGGTTTGAAGATCACCATGGACCTGCGGGCCCGGGTGGACACGGTCGACCAGGAAGTCCTGGACCGGTTGGCCGAGGCCGGCTGCAACCGCATCCGCTTCGGTGTGGAAAGCGGGGACCCGGGAGTGCTGGAGAACATCCAGAAGGGCATCACCCTGGAGCAGATCCGGGCGGCCTACTCCATGGCCCGGAAGGCCGGGATGGTGACCTTCGCCTATTTCATGCTGGGGATGCCGGGCGAAACCGCGGTTGAGATCAAAAAAAGCCTGGACCTCGCCAAGGAGCTGCGGCCGGATTTTGCCCAGTTCCTGATCTTCACTCCCTTTCCGGCTACGCCTGTCTACGATGAGGGGATGGAGAAGGGCGTCCTGGAGGGAGATTACTGGCGGGAATTCTCGGCGCATCCCACGGAGGATTTTGTCGCCCAGTGGTGGACCGAGAATTTTACCCATGAAGAGCTGGAAAAGTGGCAGAGGAAGGTCCATCTGAGCTACTATTATCGGCCCGCCTATGTGTGGAGCCAGCTCCGGCAGGTCCGGTCCTTCAAAGAGCTTCTGCGGAAGGCGCGCATCGCCGTCCGCATGATCACAGGTTGACATGAAAATACTGACCGTCATCATCCCCGTATACAACGAAGAGGAGACCATCCTCAAGATCGTGGAGAAAGTAAAGGCCGTTGACATCGACAAGGAGATCATCGTCGTCAACGATGCCTCCACAGACAGCACGCCCGAACTCCTCGAGGGCCTTGCAGGGCAGGCCGAGATCCGAATCATCACACACCCTCAAAACATGGGCCGCGGGGCCGCGCTCAAGACCGGGCTGTCCCATGCCGCTGGGTTCATCACCATCTTCCAGGACGCAGACCTGGAACTGGATCCTTCCAATTTTCCCCGTCTGGTCCAGCCCATCCTGGACGAGGAGGAAGAGGTGGTCTTCGGGTCGCGTTTCCTTGGCAAGGGATTCATCGCGGGCATGGGATCCATGGCCTACCTCGGGAACGTCATTCTCACCAAGCTGACCGAGTTGCTGTTCAGGGCCAGCCTGACCGATGTTCTGACCATGTTCCAGGTGACCAAGACGGAGATCTTCCGGGAGTTGGACATCCAGTCAGACCGCTGGGGTTCCACCATTGAGATCACGGCCAAGTTCCTGAGGCACGGGTACCGCATCTATGAAGTCCCGGTCGAGTACATCCCGCGCAGGAGGGACACGGGGAAGAAGGTCCACTGGAGCGATTTTTTCTCCTGCCTTTCAGCGCTCCTGAAATACAGGTTCTTTTACCGGAAATAGACGGAGGCCGCTTGGATAAAGTCCTGCTCCTCAACCCGCCCGGGGACAAGCTCTACCAGAGAGACCTCTACTGCAGCAACGTGTCCAAGGCCAACTACTACTGGCCTTCCATCGACCTTTTGATCCAGAGCGGCATCCTGGGCGAGGCCTTTCAGGTGGATATCCTGGATGCCATTGTCGAAAAACTCGGCCCGGATGAGTGTCTAGCAAAGATCCGGGCTGGCGGATACGCGGCCGTGCTCTTCCTGACCGGGACCGCCTCCTGGCAGCAGGATTTCGCATTCCTGGCCCGGATAAAAGACGGAACGCCGTCTCCC
>JBGUED010000251.1:0-4380 GCA_041821525.1 Candidatus Aminicenantaceae bacterium
CATCGAGATGGATGAGGTCGACAGATTATGCCAAAATGCCTTTCTCTGGAGAAAAGGCCCCTTCGCGATCATGAACAGGATCGGGATCGGCGAGGCCATGCGAATCCTCAACGAAAGGAAGAAACTTTCCGAAAAACAGGGGATCGATTTTCCTGTCCCTAAACTCTTTGTAACCCAGGCGGAGAAGAACCAACCATGGCCGCTCGAACTGAGCCCAGTGGCCAGCCAATCGGAGCAGAACAACACGGTCGCCCGGCTGATCATCTCGAGCCCTAAAACCGCCAATGCACTGGACAACCGGGTATTCGCGGATCTAAGGGAGGCCTTCCAGGAAGCCAACCAACAGAAAGAGCCCCAGGTCATAATTTTTGATTCGGCTCCCATCAAGACCTTCATCGCAGGGGCGAATGTACCGAATTTTATAGAAAACATCCGGCAGGGAAATTTTCAGGGCCTCAAGGAAAACACCCTCATGTGGCAGGATGTCCTCTTCCATGAGATGACCGGTGGGGGCAAACCCAAGATTGCCATCGTCGATGGGGCCGCCTTCGGAGGAGGAGTTGAGGTCGCCCTCGCCTTTGCCCATGATCCTGATTCGGTAGTGGTGATCACGGAGCGCACCTCATACACGCTTCCTGAGACGCGCCTGGGGATCTATCCGGGGATGAGAGGAACCCTGACCCTTCCTCAAACTATCTATAATGCGACCGGTGATGCGGAGCTGGCCGTAGCCATGAGCCGGTATTACATCCTCGCGGGAGGAACCACGACAACCTCTCCCAGGATCATCAAACACCTGGGCCTGGCAGATTATCTGGTCCCGGCCCGGAAAAGAGACGAGGCGGCGGAAGTGATCTCCCAAGCCATCATTCGAAACGGCGGAAGATCTTTGTCCAAAGAGCAGCGGGCCTCCCTTGAGATCGATGAACTGCCGACTGAACTCACCTATGAAGAGAAAGAAGAACTTCGCCTCATGACGGATCTGTTCATCCGCAAGGATCTCATTCCGACCCTCTATGCCTACGGCCGGGGTCAGGCGGAAGTCTTTTTCTCCGGGGAGAACAAATCCTCAGCCGTAAGGATCGCGCGGCGTGTAGCCAACAACTCCTATCATGCCGTGCAGGTGGCGGACGGTTTGATCAGCAAGGGATTCCACGACTTCCTCAAGGGGAAATCCATGGATGAGATGGCTCAATGGGAGCTGGATTATTCTTTCATACCCACCTTCCAACATCCGGATGCCCTGGAAGGCATGACCGCCCTGGTGGAACGCCGGTTCCCGGATTTCAACCGCATATATCCATTTTGAGCCTGGAGAAAATCTAGTGGACCAAGACAGAAACGTGGCATTTGTCACAGGGGGAAGCCGGGGGATCGGGGCCGCGGTCTGCGTCGATCTGGCCAGGAATGGGGCAGATGTGTCCCTCACCTATCTCGAACCCGAAGAAAAAGAGGCCAAAGCAGTGGTCAAAAGCATCGAAGGCCTCGGCAGAAGAGGCGGGGCCTATGTCGTGGAGATCTCCGATTTCGATGCGGTTCAAGATCTGGTGCAGAAAGTTATCAGCGACTTCGGGCGCCTGGATATCTTGATCAACAACGCCGGCACAAACTGGGACGGTGTCGTCTGGAAGATGACCGAGGAACAATGGGACCGCGTGATCGACGTGGACCTGAAGGGTGCCTTCAACACCATCCGGGCCGCCGCTCCGATCTTCAAGGAGCAGCAGTCAGGCAAGATCGTCAATATCGCTTCCATCAATGCGTTGAGGGGACGGTTCGGCCAGGCGAATTACGCTGCGGCCAAAGCGGGGATGATCGGGCTGACCAAAACCGTGGCCAAGGAACTGGGACGCTACCAGGTCAACGTCAATGCCGTCGCACCCGGGATGATCGAGACAGATATGATAAAGACAATGCCGGAGGAGTTCAAACAGAAATCCCTTGCAGAGACCGTGCTCGAGCACCTGGGCAAGCCGGAGGATGTAGCCTATCTGGTGTCCTTCCTCTGTTCGGAAAAGGCCCGGCACATCACCGGAGAGGTCATCAAGGTGGATGGCGGCCAGTATATATAGTACGGCAAGATGACCTAACCTGAATTATCCGGGTAAAAGAAACACAAAAAGAAAAACAGGAAAGACAATGGATCTGAGCGATATTGTGGTCATCAGTGGGGCCCGTACCCCTATGGGAAGGTTCGGCGGCGCATTGAAAGACGTGGCGGCATATGATCTGGGGGCAGCGGCGATATCCGCGTCCCTGCAGAAGGGCAACCTGGAGGGAAAAAATGTCGACGATGTCCTGCTCGGGAGCTGCCGTCAGGCCGGCAACGGCCCCAACCCGTCCCGAACGGCCGCGGTCCGGGGAGGCATTCCCGCGAGCGTCCCGACCATAACCCTGAACATGGCCTGTCCCTCAGGCATGAGAGCCCTGGCCATGGCTTCGCAGGCCATCCGACTGGGAGAAGCCGGCGTGGTCCTGGTGGGTGGTTTCGACAGCATGAGCACGATCCCCTATCTCCTGAAAGATGCCCGGTGGCAGGGCTTCAAGATGGGAAACAAAGTCCTCCTGGACGGGTGGAGCGATTCCATCGATCCCCTCTGCAACTTGGGCATGGGTGAGACGGCCGAGAATCTGGTCGAAAAATACCACATCTCGAGGTCGGAACAGGACGAGTTCGCCCTGTCCAGCCAGCAAAAAGCCACCAGGGCTCAGGATGAGGGATGGTTTGAAGAAGAGATAACCCCGGTTCCCCTCCTCCAGAAAGGCGGTGATTCCCTGATGTTTTCCAAGGACGAGACCATCCGCAGGGGAACAACCCTGGAAAAGCTTAACAAGCTGCGCGCTGCCTTTAAAAAAGATGGGACGATCACAGCCGGCAATGCCTGCCAGATGTCTGATGGAGCGGCAGCCCTGGTGGCGGCATCAAGGAGTGAAGCCACGGAACGCGGATTAAACCCCCTATTCTCCCTCCTGGCTTATGCCCAAACAGCAGTGGATCCGAAACTCATGGGAGAGGGCCCGGCCGTCTCCATCCCGCTGGCTCTCAAAAACGCCAACATGACCCTGGCGGATATGGATTTCATCGAGGTCAATGAAGCTTTCGCAGCTCAGGTCCTGGCCAATGAAAAGGTCCTCGAATGGGACCGGGACAAACTCAATGTCCATGGCGGCGCGATCGCGCTCGGTCATCCCACTGGAATCAGTGGGGCCCGGATCCTCCTCACACTGTATCATGTCATGAGGATCCACGACGGGGAGACGGGTATTGCCGCCATCTGCGGCGGGGGGGGCGTCAGCACGGCCATGATCATCCGAAGGGAAAGCTGAAGTTGTCCAATATCAAGTTTCATTCCCCCACCTCCCTGACAGAGGTGATCCGGCTCCTGGGAGAGCTCGAAGATGCCCGGATCCTGGCTGGGGGAACGGATCTGCTGGTAGACATCAAAGAAGGTCTGACAGAGGTCAAAAACCTCATATCCATCCAAGACCTCCCCGGACTCGATCGGATCGAAAGAGCGGACAACCGGCTCAAGATCGGGGCCCGGGTCTCGCCGAAGGAGATCGCCGCAAATCCAGACATCCAACACTACCTCCCCTCTCTTGCCGAAGCAGCCGGGACCATGGCCTCCTCCCACATCCGGTCGATGGCGACGATCGGAGGCAATATCTCCAGCGCGGTCCCCTCCGCAGATCTTCCTCCTCCTCTGATTGCCGCCGAGGCCGCTGTTGAGCTGGCCTGTTCGGGGGGGACCCGTGAGGTTTCCCTGGCAAAATTTTTCACGGGTCCCAGGCAGACGGTGTGCGCCGGAGCAGAGATCCTGACTTTCGTTCAGATTCCCCTGCCGCCACCGGAAACCGGGGCCTGCTTCCAGAGGTTTTCACTCCGGGAAAGCAATGCGCTGGCCGTAGCCTCGGTTGCCGCCCGGCTGACCCTCAAGGACGAAAAGATTGAAAAAGCCGCAGTCGTGCTCGGAGCTGTGGCGCCCACGCCCCTCCTGGCCGCGGCAGCCTCGCAATTCCTTGTCGGCAAGAGTCTTTCCGATGACCTCTATGCCCAGGCGGCGGCTTTGGCAAAGGAGGAATGCAGACCGATTTCAGATCTCAGAGGATCGATCTGGTTCAGGAAAGAGATCGTTCAAGTCCTGACGCAAAGGGCACTGGCCGAGGCTGCGGCCCGGGCTCGAACAAAACACTCAAAAACCAGGTTGCGAAAATGAGTCGAGAAAGCAATTCCCAGCGCATCGTCGAGCTCAGGATCAATGGAGAGGAACACACGGTCGCAGTCGGCGATGGAGAGTCTCTCCTGGATGTCCTCAGGAACAAGCTGAGGCTGACAGGAACTAAGAAGGGATGCAACCTCGGTGTGTGCGGGGCCTGCAC
>JBGUED010000252.1:0-4355 GCA_041821525.1 Candidatus Aminicenantaceae bacterium
GAGATCGTCGACTCACAGATGGCGGCGGAGGCATCATGACCTCGAAACAGCCTGCCATGAAAGAGACCGAGCGGGTTCGCGGCCAGGGAGGACCCGGTCATGGCGGACCGTTCGGCGGCGGTCAGGTCGGCCAGGCGGCCCGCCTCTTCTACGTTGGCGGCGATGATCATGACCTCGGGTGGGATGTTTTTGCCCAGGCTCGAGGCCCTGTCCAAGCCATCTCGCACATTGCGCAGCATGGCCTCGACCTCGATACTCTCCTCTTCCTCCTCGGGATCGTTCAGGACCGAGACCTTGGCGGAATAGTACGGCTTTTCCTCATCCAGATCCTCCAGCCTGGCCCGCGTCAGTCCCTGCGCAAGGATTCGTACGCGGCCATCGGGGAGCTTGAGCATGCGCATGACCAGCGCGACGGTCCCGACAGTGTACACATCCTCCTGCTTGGGCTCTTCGATCTCCATATCCTTCTGCGTCAGCAGGAGGATCATACGGTGGGATGACAGGGCCGCGTCGATGGCGTGTTTCGATTTTTCCCGACCTACAAACAGGGGGACCACCATATAGGGGAAGACAACGATATCCCGGAGCATGAGGACAGGCAGCTCTTCGGGGATGTTGAGCTTATGCTCAGGTTCTTCTATGATGCCGTCCAGTTTCGCTTCTACTTCGTTTTCCTTATTAGCCATGAGGGCTCTCCAACCTTATTCTTCAGATTTTCCGATCTCTAGCAGCACTTCTTTCTTGCGCGTTGCACGGTATTTCCTCAGGATCAGGAGCAGGATACCGTTTTCCAGGATCGCCTTGGATTTTTCCGGGATGATGGCACAGGGGAAGCTCACGAAGCGCCGGAAGGGTCCGTATTCCCGCTCAAGTCTCAGGTACTGTACTTTTTTCCTGAACCGTGTCCGGCGCTTGGTCCCCTTGATCTCCACCCGGTTATGGCTGAGCAGGATGGTGATGTCTCTCTCGACCACACCCGGGAGTTCGATCTCCACCAGCACCTCGTTCCCCTTTTCAGAGATGTCAACCCAGGGAACCCAGCTCTCATCCAGTCCATGGAACTTGCGCCGGTCGGAGAACAGCTCCCCCACCATGCGGTTTATCTCGGCCTCGATCTTGACGACCCGTGAGACCGGCTGGATCTTTTTCTTCACTGCGCACTACTTTTCTTTGAGGATCCTTTCCAGCTCCTCTTTGAATTCGACCACATCCTTGAAATCACGATACACAGAGGCGAACCGCACGTAGGCGACCTTGTCCAGCTCGTGGAGGCGCCGCATGACATATTGTCCGATCTCTTCTGCGCGCATCTCCTTCTCGGCCTTATCCTGAAGTATGGTCTCGATTTCCTCTACGATCTCCTCCAGGTCTGCGATAGCGATGGGCCGCTTCTCGCAGGCCTTGAGCAGCCCCTTCAGCAGCTTCTGGTCGTCGAAGCACTGGCGCTGGCCGTCCTTCTTGACCACCATGTAGGGAATTTTCTCGATCTTTTCATAGGTGGTGAAGCGCTTGGTGCAGGCCAGGCACTCCCGCCGGCGGCGGATGGTGAATCCGTTCTTGCTTTCGCGGGAGTCGATCACCTTGCTTTCCGCATGGTCACAGTATGGACATTTCATGGGTTTGATTCCTCTCCGATCTTCTTGAGTTGGAAGAACGATATCCCCTCTTTCCACAATATAGCATACCCAATGAGGCAAGTCACCACGACCGTGATGGCATGCAGAACGATGGTCATGGCCATGGCCAGGTTAACCTCGATGTTGAAGAACGACGTCAGGCCCAGCTTGCTGAAGCTGTGAAATCCACCAACCATGCCGGGGGTGGGGATGGATGCGCCCACTCCCAGCAGGAACGTGAAGGGGATCATGGCGAAGAAGGGCACGTGCACATCATAGACGAAAAGGAAGATCCAGTAGTAAAAAATGATGGACACCCACACGATCAGAGACCACAAAAAATAGACCAGGAGCGTGCGCGCGGATTTGAAGAAGCTCATACCCTGGATGAACTCCTGGACCAGAGAGAGGATCTTTTCCCGGAAACGTGAGGGCAGGGGCCGCAGGAAGAACCCCAGCACCCGCAGAGTGAGGGATTCAAAGAAATAGAGGGCCAGGATGACAAGCAGGAGCCCGGCCGCCACCGACACCGCGATGGTCCCCCAGAGCGTGAGCTGAGCGTTCATGCTCTCTTCGATCGGGAAGATGGATGCATAGAATGGCTTTGCCAGCATGAAGAGGCCGAGGAGCAGACACATCGTGAGAATGTCGAAAATCCGTTCCACCAGCACTGTGCCTATCGTGAAGGCCTTCGAGATTTTCTCTCTCTGGGCTAGATAAAGCGGGCGGATCACCTCGCCGAGGCGGCCAGGGAAGGTGAGCGTGACAGCAAATCCTATGGATGTGGCAGCAAAGCGGCTGTAGAACGACACGTCCTCCTTCTCGTGCTGCAGCAGGTATTTCCAGCGGATGGAACGTGTAACCAGGTGGGTCGGCGCCAGCACGATCGCGAGAATCAGAAATGGGAGATTCACATCATCGAGCGAGGCCCAGACCCGGCCCCAGTCGGCGCTCTTGAAGAAGAAGTAGAGCAGTCCCAGGGTCAAGGCCAGGACCAGCACCACCTTCCACCAGTTCTTTTTCATATTCAGGCACGAATACTATCACCAAGTCAAAAACCTGTCAACGCGGCGAACAATCTCATCAGGGCTTGAAATATCCGTCAAAATCTACTAAGATTGGCCCCTCTGCTGGGAAGTCGTCCAATGGCAGGACACATGACTCTGGATCATGGGATCGGGGTTCGAATCCCTGCTTCCCAGCCATCACATCTCTCGAACTTTCAGCCTTGGGATTTGACGGCTAGGAGAGTTATTGATACTCTCTTCCTCTCATGAGGCAGGCGAAGCCGCGCATCAAGCTCACAACCCTGTTTGTGGTTCTGGTAATCGGTTTCATTCTGACTCTGCTTGTACTCTGGCTGACCATCCCGGCGCTGCGGGGCAGCAAGAGCCTCATCGTGCTCTTTTTTTACAGCTTTCCATCCCAATTCCTGATCGCGACAGTCCCCCATGAGCCCGTGTTTCTCTATTTCAGCAAATATCACCCCATCCTGATCGTCACCCTCGTAGCCATCGCCGGAACCCTGATCACTGAATTCATCAACTACACGGCGCTGCACTATTCTTCCGAATTCAGCGCGGTAAAAAATATTTCCACCAGCAAATTTGTCGACAAGTTGATCACGCTTTTCAACAAATCTCCATTCGTTGCACTGCTGGTTGCCGGATTCTCCCCCGTTCCTTTTTATCCATTCCGTTTTTTAGTGGTATTCGCAGAATATCCCAAGTCCAAATACCTCCTGGCGGTTTTCCTCTCCAGGACTCCCCGGTTTCTGATGCTGGCCGGCTTGAGCCAGATGTTCAATATACCGGACTACCTGTTGGTGGGAATCTTCTTATTCATGGGAATCTATGTGGGCATCGCGTTCTTGATAAGCAGGCTCAGACTAAGGCGGAAACAGCTGCGGGCTGACGACATTTTGTCTAAGAATTAGACACCCCGTCCGCTTCTGAACACCAGATGTACCGGTATTTATCAGTCAAACCGCCACCATTTTGCTGCTCTCAGGGGGGATTCCATCCACAAGTGATTGGCACGGGAATTGCATTAAATGGCGGTGAAGAGCAACTCATTGGAAGAATATTTCGTCTACATATAGTCAGGAAGATGAATAGAGAGCTAATCTGATTAAGACACAGGATAAATGACGATGAAAAAAATCATGAAAGGATTGGCAATTGCAGCAGCCGTGGTCTGTCTGCTCCAGACATCCTGGGCGCAGTTCACAGAAGAGGAGCTGATACAAAGGGATTACTGGGAAGGCTTCCTCAACACGGCCAAGATCATAAAGGCGGAGCAGCCCTGGGGCGAAAAAGAAGCGGTCACCCGGCCCTGGAAGCTGACGATTCAGAAGGACGGCATCACACGATTCGCCGTATGGAAGAACTGCGAAGGCAATATGAAGGGGTACAGCGAGAACTGGCGCTGGGAGATCGCAGCCTACCGCCTGGACAAAGAACTCGGACTCAACATGGTGCCCCCGACCGTGGAGCGCGAGCTCAAGGGACAGCGTGGATCGCTGCAGCTCTGGGTGGAGAGCGAGTGGAGCCTCAAGAAAAAGATCCAGAAAAACATACCGACGCCCATCGACAAGACCGAAGCCTGGCTGCGGGCGGCCTGGCTGCAGCAGGCCTTCGACAACCTGATCGCCAACGGCTCGTTGTCGGCGCCCATGGCCGATTTCCTGGAGGCCGCCGTCGCCGCTCGCATCAGCTTTCTGATATCCGGCGGTACGGG
>JBGUED010000253.1:0-4323 GCA_041821525.1 Candidatus Aminicenantaceae bacterium
CAAGAAATTCACGAGCCGGTGGGTCAGGGGGAGGCTGCTCAGCAGGGTCCCATCGGGCTTGAACCTCTGCAGCTTATTGCCCCCCAGTGCATACAGAGTTTCATCCGGGGAGATGAAGGCCGCGGGCAGGTCCTCGAACTCGCCCGGCCCTTGCCCCTCCTGGCCGATGGTCAGCAGGTGCTGGCCCTGAGGATCGAATTTCTGGATGCGAAAATTCCCCTCATCCACGACATAGATGTTTCCGGCAGGATCCACCAGCAAACTCCGTGCCTCGTGGAACAGGGTGTTTTTATCGCTTTCATCGCTGCCCAGCACCAGTTCGGCCTCCAGTTCCCAGGAGATCTCACCATAGAGAGGAACATCCGGATTGGACACTGTACGGATCCCGTCCTCCTCTGTGATCGTCCCCTGCCAGGGGCCGCCGGGCCCATCCGAGGATGTGCAGGATATTAGCATGCTGAGGGTAATGCCTGATATCAGGATCGCTGTTCTGGCTCTCATTTCGACTCCTTCGTGAAGATTAGATTGTATCAGAATGTATTACGCCTGACACCTGCGAATTGACAATCTGCCGCTGTGCCTGTTATCTTTTAGTGATCGATGAGGAAGGGAAGAAGCCATCTCCTTCGCAGTCGGAGAGGATAGACTGGCGAACCCAGGCCTTGGCAGCGATATCCGCGATCCCGGATAAGGACAATAAAGGAGTAAGCATGAGAGTAAGATTTGCGGTATCCACAGGTTTAGTATTCCTGGCGTTTACATTTCTGATGCCTGCCTTTAGCCAGGACCGATCAGAAGGGATAAACTGGCCGGGATTTCGGGGACACAATGCTGACGGGATCGCAGAAGGCTATAAGACACCGATATCCTGGAATGTCGATTCGTCTCAGAACATCAAGTGGAAGACCGATATCCCTGGACTGGGGCACTCCAGTCCCATTGTTTGGGGCGACCGCATCTTTGTCACAACGGCCATTAGCGGACTGGAGAACCCGGAGCTCAAAGTCGGGCTTTACGGCAGCATCAATCCGGTGGAAGACGACACGGTCCACGAGTTCAAGGTGTACTGCCTGGATAAGAAGACGGGGCGGATCCTGTGGGAACACACGGCGCACAAGGGCGTCCCCAAGGTCAAGCGGCACCCCAAGGCCACGCACGCCAATTCCACGCCTGCTACGGATGGCAAGCACGTATTGGCCTTCTTCGGCTCTGAGGGGCTCTTCTGCTACGACATGGACGGCAAGCCGCTCTGGAAGAAGGACTTCGGCGTGCTGGACTCGGCCTTCTTCATGGTCCCCACGGCCCAGTGGGGATTTGCCAGCTCTCCCGTGATCCACGAGGGTGTGGTCATTGTCCAGGCCGATGTGATGAAGGACTCCTTCCTGGCCGCCTTCGAAGTTGAGACCGGGAAAGAGATATGGCGGACACCGCGGGGTGATGTACCCACCTGGAGCACGCCTACAATCCATGTGGGTGAGGAGAAAACTCAGGTCATCGTCAACGGCTTCAAACACATCGGGTCCTATGATTTCAAGACCGGCGAAGAGATTTGGAACCTGGGCGAAGGCGGGGACATCCCAGTTCCCACGCCGGTGGTGGCGCACGGCCTGGTCTTTATCAACGGCGCGCACGGTAAGTTCTCGCCCATTTATGCTATAAAGCTCGAGGCCCGGGGTGATATCTCCCTGGAGCCCGGCGCCACCTCCAATGAATTCGTCGTCTGGAGCATCCGTCGGGGAGGGGCCTACATGCAGACCCCGATCCTCTACGGGGAGTATCTCTACAACCTGCGCGGCAATGGGGCCCTGGAGTGCTATGATGCCAAGACCGGTGAACGGCTCTACCGGGGAAAGCTTGGTGAAGCGGCCAGTTTTTCCGCTTCAGGCGTGGCGGCCGACGGCAAGCTCTATCTCCCCAGTGAACAGGGAGACATCTTCGTGGTCAAGGCCGGGAAGGAGTTCGAGCTCCTGGGATCCAATGCCATGCACGACATCTTGATGGCCACGCCGGCCATCTCTGAGGGGATCCTGTTCATCCGGTCCCATCACTATCTGTTCGCCATTTCCGAGAAGTGATCCATCGGCCCACCGTATCCTTGACGGGATGCCGACGTCACTTTATGCTAATTCAATAGGGTAAGTATATTTTACCTGAATGATTCGCTAGTTTAACCCAGGCCTATATAACCGGCTGAAAAAAAGGTATCATATGAGGTTCTTGATTCAAAAATTCAGATCATCGAGGCCAGCATGAAGAAGACGATCGCACTGCTTTTCCTGTTGAGTTTTGCGCTGTGTTCCTATTCCCTCGCGCAGGTGGATTCCCAGTGGCGGGGTCCGGAGCGCGATGGCATCTATCCGGAAAAAAACCTGCTGCTGGCATGGCCCAAAGACGGCCCCCAGCTCCTCTGGTCGGTCCAGGGATTGGGCGAAGGGTTTTCCTCCGCGGCTGTGACGTCGGAGCGGATCTATGTGACCGGCATGACCCAGGGGGAGGGCTTCCTGTTCGCGTTCGGTCTGGATCAGGAACCTCTCTGGACTTCTTCCTACGGCAAGGAATGGAGCGGAAGCCATCCCGGGGCCCGCACCACGCCCACAGTGGTCCGTGACAGGATCTATGTCATGAGCGCCTTCGGCCGGATCGTGTGCTTCGACGCTGACGGCAAGGAAGTCTGGTCCAGGGACCTGGCCAAGGACTTCGGAGCCCGGAACCTCCAGTGGGGGATGACGGAATCCCTCCTGGTGGACGGCGACCGCCTCTTCTGTACGCCGGGAGGCCGCGGAGTCATGGTCGTTATCCTCGACAGGACCACCGGCGAGACCGTGCAGGAAGTCAAGGGGAACGGGGAGACCTCCGGATACTGCTCGCCCCGGATAGTGCAGCATGGAAAGCGGCGGATCCTGGTCACCATGACCGAGGGCTCCGTGGTCGGCGTGGACGCCGATACCTTCGAATACCTGTGGCACGAATCCCATGTGACCGATTACAATGTCAATGCCAACACACCGCTCTTCCACGAGGGGGAGCTCTTCTCGATCAGCGGCTATGGGACCGGTAGCCAGATGTTCCGGCTCTCCGAAGACGGGAGCAGCATTGAGCGGGTCTGGAAACAGGGAAACATCGACAGCCAGATGGGGGCCGCGGTCCTGGTCGACGGATTCATCTACGGCTCGGGCCATAACCGCAGGGGCTGGCACTGCGTGAACTGGGAGACCGGTAAGATGATGTATTCGGCCCGCAAGATCGGGAACAAGGGCAATATAATCTTTGCCGACGGGATGCTCTACTGTTACAGCGAACGCGGAGACGTGGCCCTGGTCAAGCCTGACCCAGAGGAATTCGATGTGGTGAGCTCCTTCCGCATCGACAAGGGCTCCGGGCCGCACTGGGCCCATCCTGTGATCAGGGACGGCCGCCTGTATGTCCGCCACGGCGAGGCCCTGATGGTGTTCGACATATCTCGCTAAAGACAGCTCCCAACAGATGAAGGATAAGAACCTCAACCTCGCCGCCACGGTCAGTGCCTCAGGCATCGGCCTGATCCTGCTGGCGTGGTGGTTCCTGCATGATCCGGTCCGGAGTTTCAGCGAGAACCTCCCGGGTAGAGACAACCGTCCGGAAGGCTATGTCAGCGGGGCTGCCGAGGCTGATATCGGATCCTACTTTGCCGGCTTCGACGGCATCCCCTCCCAGATCCAGGCCGGATGGCCGCGTTTCCGGGGCCCGGATTTCGACAACATCAGCAAGGAAAATATCCCCCTGGCCGAGAGCTGGGCTGCCGAGGGACCCCCTGTCCTGTGGTCCTTGGACCTGGGAGAGGGCCACGCCGGGCCCGTGGTCTCCCACGGTAGGGTTTACCTGATGGATTATGATGAGGAGGAGCGGGCGGACATCCTGCGCTGCTTTTCCCTGGACGACGGGAGGGAGATCTGGAGGCGGGGGTACGCCCTCTTCATCAAGCGGAATCACGGGATGTCACGCACCATCCCCGCGGTTACCGATAAATACGTGGTGACCATCGGGCCCAAGTGCCACGTCATGTGCGTGGATGCGGAGACCGGCGACCTGAAGTGGGGGATCGACCTGATCCAGGAATACGGGGGCGAGATCCCCCTGTGGTACACGGGACAGTGCCCCCTGATCGACGGCGGCACGGCCGTCCTGGCCGTGGGCGGTGAGGCTCTGCTCATCGGAGTGGACTGCGAGACGGGTGAGGTCGCATGGCAAACCCCCAATCCCCAGAAATGGCTCATGTCCCACTCCTCGGTCATGCCGGTTACTGCCCTGGGGAGGAAGATGTATGTGTACTGCGCCATCGGGGGG
>JBGUED010000254.1:0-4312 GCA_041821525.1 Candidatus Aminicenantaceae bacterium
TGGACGATACCGCTGGTGAAGGTCTCGTAGTGATCGATCAGTGAGAGATAGTTCATCACGTCTTGGAGCATACCGGGACCGGCCGCTTCCCCCAGCCAGGACCGTGCCGGACCGGATCAGTGTCAATCAGGGTGCCTGGCGCGTGCAGGTCGAGCGCACGCGCTGCACGAATTGCACACTCTGCGTGACCAGCTGCCAATATGCCGTACACCGCCGGACCGAGGGAAAGCTGAGCCTGGAGGAGCCGGTCCACAGCCGCTGTATCGGCCCGTCCTGTCAGGAGGAAAACGAATGGTGCTGTGTCATCATCTGTCCCTGGGAAGCCCTGGAGATCATCAGGGATCCGGTCGATGCAGTCCTGGGAGATCCTCGTTGGACACCTGCCCTGCTGCGCGAGACCTACTGGCTTGCGAAGGAGGGTGTACCGACGCGTTTGAAACCCGAAGAACTGATCGGCGCCTCAGGAGGGGGGTTTGACCAGCTGGTCCTGGCCGAATCCATTCCGGGGAAGGCGGCCATCAAGGGACCCATCGACCTGTGTATACCGCTCAACAAGCGGCAGAGCGGCCCCAAGGTCTACATTCCCCTGCCGATCTACGGTGGAGGGATGTCCTACGGTTCGATCTCCCTGAGCGTCATGCTGGGCCGAGCTATGGCCGCCCAGAAGATCGGGATCTTCACCAGTACGGGAGAAGGTGGCTATCCGGACGAACTGATCCCCTATGCGGATTCCATCATTACTCAGGTCGCGACCGGGCTGTTCGGGGTGCGGGAGGAAACCATCCAGCGCGCCCGCATGGTCGAGTTCAAGTATGCCCAGGGAGCGAAGCCCGGCTTGGGCGGTCATCTACTGGGAGAAAAGAACACGCCCGAAGTGGCAGCGATGCGCGAAGCCGTCCCCGGTACGAACCTGTTCTCGCCCTTCCCGTTTCACAGCGTATATTCTGTGGAAGACCACAAAAAACACCTGGACTGGATCCGTTCCATACACCCCAACGTGCTGGTATCAGTCAAGGTTGCCACACCAAGTGACGTGGACATGGTGGCCGTGGGGAGCTACTATGCCGGCGCCAACGTCATCCACCTGGACGGAGCCTACGGCGGTACGGGAGCAGCGCCCGACATCGCCAAGAAGAATATCGCCATGCCGATCGAATACGCGACCGCACAGACACATGAATTCCTGGTCAACGAGGGGATCCGGGATGAGGTGGTGTTGGTGGTGAGCGGAGGCATTAGAACATGTGAAGACATCCTCAAGGCGATCGCCCTGGGTGCGGATGGGGTGGTCATCGGCACAGCGGAGCTGGTGGCGATCAACTGCGTACGCTGCGGCAACTGCGAGCGGGACCGGGGCTGTCCGATCGGAATCGCCACCACTGATCCGGAGCTGGCCCCTCAGATGACAGCCGAATGGGTCTGCGACCGGATCTGCAACCTGTACATAAGCTGGGCCGCCTACCTGGAGCAGCGGCTGCGTGGCATGGGCATGGACAGCATTCAGCAGCTCAGGGGACGTTGGGATCTCCTGGAATACACAGCAGGAGATGTGGATTCACCATGAAAACCATCTGCTTGAAGGCAGCGAAGATGGCAGGTGCCATCCGGCGGTCTCGCCTGGACCTGGTCCAGGGACGGGTGCTCGAGAAGAAGCGTTCGCTGGAAGGAGGCTGTGGCGTCATCGGCCTCATCGGCAGTGAGAAACTCAAGGGCAACTGCATCATCCGCCCCTGCGAGCAGATGCGGAACCGGGGAAACGGCAAAGGCGGCGGCGTGGCTGCCGTGGGCCTGTTTGACGAGTACCGGGACCATTATGCCCTGCACATCGCTTACCTGGACACCAATGCCCGGGGCCATGTCGAGAAAAAATATGTAGAGTCCGTTTTCGAGGTGGCGCACGCGGAGCAGCAGGCCAGCCTCGACGATTTTCGCGAAATCGGCCTGGAGGTCCGCCCCCCCCAAGTGTGGCGCTATTTTGTGCGGGTCAAGCCGGAAACACTGAAGGATTTTGCCGATCGAAACGGGCTCATTGACATGCCGGCCGCGGAAGACGAATTCGTGTTTCAGAATAGCTTTCGCCTGAATGCAGAATACTATGAAGGCCGGAAGGATCCCCTCGCTTTTATCTTGTCACACGGTCGGGACCTGATGATTCTGAAGGGGGTCGGCTACGCTGAAGAGATAGCCCGGTACTATCGCCTGGAAGATATGCGGGCTCACCTCTGGATCGGGCACCAGCGCTATCCGACCCGCGGGCGCGTCTGGCATCCCGGCGGGGCGCACCCCTTCATAGGCCTGCATGAGGCGCTGGTCCACAACGGTGATTTTGCCAACTACCATGCCGTCTGTGAGTACCTGCGACAGTGGGGGATCGTCCCTCAGTTTATCACTGACACGGAAGTCTCCGTGCAGCTGTTCGACCTCTATTCGCGGGTGCTCGGCTATCCGCTCGAGTTCGTAATCGAAGCCCTGGGACCGACCCCTGAGGGAGACTTCGAGCGCCTTCCCAAGCGCCGGCAGCGGATCTACAGGGCAATACAGTCCGCGCATCTTCACGGCTCCCCAGACGGTCCCTGGTTCTTCATCGTGGCCCGGGCCGAACCCGGGACAGGCGCACCCCAACTCATCGGCATCACGGATGTCTCCATGCTCAGGCCGCAGGTATTCTGCCTGCGGGAAGGAGACAAGAGCTACGGAGCGATCGCCAGCGAGAAGCAGGCGCTCGATGCCTTCTTCGAGGAGATCGCATCCGAAGATGAGTCCGTACCCCCCATGGCAGACCGCTACTGGACCGCGAGGGGAGGGAGCTGCACCGACGGCGGTGCCTTCGTCTACACGCTGAAGCAGGGCAGCGGCTCTCCCACCCTCGTGGTGCGGGATAAATTCGGCAATCCAGTCAGCGGCAAGACAGATCCGGGAAGCCGTAAAATAGACGGGGCCTCTCCCCTCAACCTCGCGCCTCGAGCGGACAGGAAGGGCCGGATCTCCGGCCAGGGCTCTCCCCGCGAAAAGGAGCCGATCTCTCCCCAGGATCCGTTCCATGGGATCCTGGGAGAATGGAAGAAGGTCCTTCAAGGGGGCCGATATGGAGATTTCACACAGGGTGCCCTCAGGCTGGCCCAGGAGGAAGGTTCCGAAGAGGCGCTCCGCAAACTGACGCTGCTCCGGAACCGGCGGTGGGATCCGGCAGAGGGAGAACGCGCGTTTCAGCTCGCTGCGATCGAGCAGTCGATACGGGCCATCCTGGACTCCTTACCTAAATTGGGAGAGGTATCCGGAAAGGGCATGACGAGGCTCGACGCGGCCAGTGCCTGGGGAAAGGCCTTCCCTGTTCCCTCAAGCCCCACCGATACGCTCGTGATCGATGCCGAGAGGTTCCCCAATGACGGGCCCGAGGCCGTCTCCCGGGTGATCGCCGATTCCCATGCCGGAGGCTGGCGGAATTATATCGTCTACCGCTGTCGGGGAGACCGTTTCATCGGCTGCGGGCTCGGTCCGGACACTTCCGATGTGCGGATCGATGTGTACGGCTCGAGCGGTGACTACCTGGGCAGCGGCATGGACGGGGCCCAGCTGTACGTCCACGGCGATGCTCAGGACCAGGTGGGACAGATCCTCAAATCCGGCAGGATCGTGATCTTCGGAAACGTGGGGCAGACGTTCCTGTACGGAGCCAAGGGCGGGGAAGCCTATGTCATGGGCTCGGCTGCCGGCCGGCCCCTGATCAATGCCGTCGGCCGGATCCGGGCCATCATCAACGGAACCTGCCTCGACTACTGTGCGGAAAGTTTCATGGCGGGAGAGCCAACGGGCGGAGGTTTCGTGATCATCAACGGTCTGACCTTCGACGAGCGAGGCGAGGTGATCGGGCTGGAGTTGAAGTATCCGGGCAACAACCTGTTTTCCCTGGCCTCGGGCGGGGCCTGCTATTTGAATGATCCCTACCACACCGTCACAGAAAACCAACTGAACGGAGGGGAGTTTCTGGCTTTCCGCCGCGAAGACTGGGGCACGATCCTTCCCTATCTGCAGGAAAACGGGCGCCTTTTCGGCATCAGCATACGACAAGACCTCCTGATGGTGGACGGCGTTCTCAAGTGGCCCGAGGAGGTCTTCCGCAAGATCATCGCCAGCCGCGCCACCCACGACCTCGACTGGACTTCTCTGGATTAAACAATTCCTCCCCTAAAGGTAAAGACCACAAAATATGTTTCTTTTCATTTCAGGAATTGGTATGTGTCTTGAAAACACATGAGATTTCCCCAGCGAGGAAATCTCATTCGCACTCCGGCCTCACTCTCCTCTCCCTAAC
>JBGUED010000255.1:0-4301 GCA_041821525.1 Candidatus Aminicenantaceae bacterium
ATACCCTTTCTCCAGCGAAAGAAAGTCAAACTCAAGGACCTGTCGATCTATAGCCGGCAGCTGTCCGTGTTGATCGATGCCGAGCTGCCGTTGATCCAGAGCCTGAACATCCTGGCGGAGCAGACCAAGAGCAAGTACTTTAAGAGTGTCATCCTGAGTATCCGCAGTGATGTCGAGGCCGGCTCCACCCTGAACCAGGCCAAACGCAAGTTTCCCAACGTGTTCAACGACCTCTACTGCAACCTGGTGGCATCGGGTGAGCAGAGCGGTTCCCTGGACATCATGCTGAGACGGCTGGCGGAATTCCAGGAAAAGATCGTCAAGCTGCGGTCACAGGTCCGCCAGGCCATGATCTATCCCTCAGCGATCGTATCTTTCGCGATCATTGTCGTGATCTTCATGCTGTGGAAGATCATTCCGGTATTCGCCAACATTTACAGCGAACTGGGGGCGACCCTCCCTGGCCTTACGGCCTTTGTGCTGGCGATGAGTCGATTTGTCCAGAAGTACATCGTCCTGGTCTTTCTGGGTATCGTGGCGATTATAGTCGGTATACGCATGTACCGGAAGACGGAGGGCGGGCGGAAAGTTACCGATATGTTCCTTCTGCGGATGCCCATGTTCGGCTCACTCCTGGAAAAGGTGGGATTCTCCCGTGTGACCCGCACCCTGAGCACTCTCCTTTCCGGTGGTGTCCCCATGCTGGAGAGCATGAAGATCACCTCGTCAACCTCCGGAAACGTGATCATTGAGAACAGCATCATGCAGGCGCGTTCCATGGTGTCCGAAGGATCCAGCGTGACCGACGCCCTGAAGTCAACCGGGCGCTTCCCATTCATGCTGGTGCAGATGGTCGGTGTGGGAGAGGCCACCGGAACGCTGGATGAGATGCTGGCCAAGCTGGCCGATTTCTACGATGAAGAGGTGGATGCTTCAGTCTCGGCCTTGTTGTCAGTCCTGGAGCCCATCCTGCTGATCTTTGTGGGCGGCCTCGTCGGTATGATCATCGTATCCATGTATCTGCCCATTTTCACGCTGCTGGGGACGCTGTAAGAGGATTTATCCGGCGGCGATATGTTTATTAGAGAATAGGACAACGGTGTTCGATGGCACAAAAAAAAAGTCTCTTGTGGTTCATCATCCTGAGGCTCATCCTTTTTACCTCGCTGCTGCTCAGCGCCGTAACCGTCCAGTTTTCCACCGAGACCAGCCTCATCAACCCCCTGTACATGCTGATCTTTGCCGCCTACTTCCTCTCCATCATCTACCTGCTGCTATATTTTTGGGGAAAGCGCCATGACCTCCAGGCAGATCTGCAGATATTTTTAGACCTGATTCTGATCACGGTCCTGGTGTATTTGGCAGGAGGACTGCGGGGGTCATTCTACTTCCTCTACATCTTCGAGATCATCGCCGCCAGCATCGTCATTTCGCGCCGGGCTGCCTATATCACGGCCGGCGCTTCCAGTATTTTCTTCGGGATCCTGGTGGATGGGATGTACCTGGGGCTTATCCCGTATTATGATTCCAATCAGCCGGCCGAACTGTCTTTCGCCTTTGTGATCAATCACATCCTGATCGCTTGGGGAGTTTTCTTCTTAGTGGCCTATCTCATCAATCACCTCACCGGAAGCCTCCTGAAGACCAGGGAACAGTTGAGGGTGGCGAACAAGGAGCTCGAGCTAAAGCAACGCCTGGCCGTGGCCGGGGAATTTTCGGCCCAGCTGGCCCATGAGATACGAAACCCGCTGGCTGCCATTTCCGGTTCCGTCCAGGTGCTGAGGGATGAGCTCGTGCTCACGGGAGAGCAGAAAGGTCTGATGAATATCGTGGTAGACGAATCGAAACGGATCTCCCAGTCTATCGAGCAATTCCTGAACCTTGCCTCTCCCGGGAAGCAGACCTTCTCCTGGATCAACCTGTCTGCGCTCATGCACGAGACCCTGGTGCTGCTCCAGAGCAGCGGTGTCCTCAATGGGAGGACCGAGCTGATGGGCAACTACGCCTCGGCCAGGATTGATTATTATGGGAACCGCAACCAGTTCAAGCAGATCTTCTGGAACCTGCTCAAGAACGGCATGAAGGCCATGCCGGAGGGAGGATCGCTCACCGTCGATTTCACCAAGAACGAAATAGAGCAGACGGCCCTGTGTTTTTCTGACACGGGATTGGGGATGAAGGCCGAGGAAAAGGATCGGTTATTCGAGCCCTTTTACTCGGGATTTTCCTCAGGGCAGGGGATCGGAATGGCGGTGGTGCGGCGTATCGTTGACGATTACAACGGGCAGATCGACGTGGATTCGGTCCCCGGAAGCGGGACGAGCATTACCATCATCCTGCCGCCCAGCTCGGGTCTTGCGGATGAGAATATCAATGAGGAACAGCAGTGATGGAAAAGATTCTGATCATAGATGACGAGAAGAGCATCCTGGATCTCTTGAGCGTTGTATTCAAGAAGGAAGGCTACACGGTCTTCACCTCTATCTCCGCCGGGAAGGCCCTGGAACTGATCGACAAGGAAGATATCGACCTGGTTCTGACCGATATCAAGATGCCGCAAATGAGCGGCCTGGAGATCCTCGGGCACATCCAGGAAAGCCGGCCGGACATCCCCGTGATCATGATAACGGCGTATGGGACCATCACACAAGCGGTTCAGGCGTTCAAGCAGGGGGCCTTCGATTATGTGGTCAAGCCCTTTGACATGGGGGAACTGAAGATCATTGTGGCACAGGGCTTGGAGAAGAGACAGCTCAAGCAGGAAAACACTCTCCTCAAGAAGGAATTCAAGGAAAAATATACCTTTACCAACATGGTGGGCAAGAGCAAGAGTATAAGCGATATCTATACACTGATCGAAAAGATCTCGGCCTCGGATTCTACAGTCCTGATCACGGGCGAGAGTGGAACCGGCAAGGAGGTGGCCGCCCGGGCTATCCATGTCCACAGCCACCGCAAGGACAAGCCTTTTGTCTCCATCAACTGTGGGGCGCTTCCGGAGAACCTCCTCGAGAGCGAGCTCTTCGGCCACATGAAGGGATCCTTCACCGGTGCCTACATCAATAAGAAGGGCATGTTCGAGATGGCTTCGAATGGAACCCTGTTCCTCGATGAGGTGGGAGAGATGTCCCCCATGACCCAGGTGAAGCTCCTGCGCTCGCTTCAGGATCACAAGATCCGCCGGGTCGGCGGTACCGAAGAGATCGCCGTGGACGTGCGGATCATCGCTGCCACCAACCAGGACCCGAAGAAAAGGATCGAGGAGGGCCGGTTCCGCGAGGACCTGTTCTATCGCCTCAATGTGATTTCCTTCAACATGCCGCCCCTGAGGCTGAGGAAGGGTGACGTTCCCCTCCTGGCCAACCATTTCTTGGCTGAATTCTGCGAGAAACAGGGAAAGAAGCAGAAACGCTTCGCGCCGGAGGTGATCAATGTCTTCGAAGCCTATCCCTGGCCGGGGAATGTGCGTGAGCTGGAAAACATGGTGGAGCGCATCGTGGCCATCGAAGACCGCGAGACCATCACCAACAAAAGCCTGCCGGATGAAATGCTCACACCCCAGCCGTTCACGGAAGCCGGACTGCAGATCGAATCCGGATTCGACCTCAACCTGACCCTGGATGAGATCGCCAAATCCTATGTGAAGCAGGCGCTGATCATGTCGGACAGTCGACTCAAGGAGACCGCCGCTCTCCTCAGTGTCAACTACCGTTCCCTCCGCTATTTGATTGATAAATTTGACCTGAAGGACTTCAAGAAAAACGGGCAAAACCGCCAGGATGAGGCGGACCGTCAGGTCGGAAGTATGCGGGAGTCCTAGGAAAATTCCGATGACCGATGCCCTCTGGAGACAGAACTCCCTTCTCAGTGACAAAAATTGGCATTCTTTCAAGCATTTTGTGTCAATAACCGGGGAATACTCCGAGTGGGCCAAGTATATAGGGTTTATAATCAATAACTTACATATGTGACATCTTGGCATGAAAGTTGCAAATTAACGGGTGAAATCAAAACAACGGTGAGACAACACCGGGAAATTAAAGGAGGCTTTAATCATGAAAAAACAAAAAGGATTTACCCTCATCGAGCTGCTGATCGTGGTGGCGATCATCGGGATCTTGGCTGCGCTACTGATTCCCAACGCCATCACCGCCATCCAGAAGGCCAAGCAGAAAGGGAGCATGAAGGACATCATGACCATTTCGACGGCGCTCACAGACCACATCACCGATCATGGTATTGTTCCAGTCAGTAATGGGGCCTACGCCGCCGGATCTGCCATTTACATGGCTCTTTCCCCC
>JBGUED010000256.1:0-4276 GCA_041821525.1 Candidatus Aminicenantaceae bacterium
AAAGGTTCCGTCCTCAGAGAAAATAAATGAGGACACGTTCTCGAAGACGGTCTTCTCACCAGAGGCCAGGTTGATGAGCTGGACTTTCCTGGAAACCGGTTTTTTGTCTTTGCGCAGCTTCTCCTGCTCTTTCCAGGGCAGGTTCAGGATGCAGGCCGCCCACACCGAGTTGTCGGAGAACTGAGGATCGGATGCCCCTGTGATCGTGTACTCCTGGTCAGAGTCGAGGCTTTTTATGACGAACTCGTCGTCGGCCTTGGTCTTGCGGTAAGCGAACGACACCCAGCGGCCGTCTGGGGAAATGGACGTCGACACGATGCTCCGCCAAAGGGCGTAGTCATCGATGGTGAAGGGCCGCTTGTCTTGAGCGTTGAGCTGGACTGCCGAAGTGAGCAGGATACAGACCAGGGCCACTGCCCAAACAGTGTGTGTTCTTTTTGAGACCATGCTTGCTCCTTTGCCCTCAGAGTGAGGGGATCCCGAGGAATTTGGATCAGAGGAGGATTGTAGTATAAGAGACAGTGTGTTTCAACAAGCAGACCGGTAGGGCTGCGGGAGAGCGAAGTTGGCCGGGAGGCTAAAACGTCAGGCTGGCCCAGCCGCCCTTAAGCATGTCTGTGAGGGGCACGCCCATGTACTTGACCTCGATGCCCAGGGCCGTGAGTTTGTCCGATACGCCGTACTGGTCGGCGCAGGCCTTGCAGGCCTGGACTTCCACCCCGGCTTCCTGCATATCCTTGATCCCCTTTTGCACCTCTTTGTCTTCAGACAGCAGCTTGGACGAGGGGCCCCAGATCACAAAACGGATCTGGTCCCACCATCCCTGTTTCTTGGCATTGAAGGTGTACATGAACACCATTTTGAGGGCGACCTCCCGGTCCCCACTGGTCCAGAGCACCATGAGTTTGGACGGTCCCTCAGGATCGTTCTGCACGGGCGGAATCCCGGCCAGAACCAGGGATCGTCCGATCAGGATCAGGCCCAGGAGGCCGGCGGTCATAAGTCTGGGAATTCGCATGGGTTTCTCCGTATAGATATATTCTCATTATCCAGGTTAAGTTTTTGCGCTTTATCTGATATTATGCTGCACAGGGGAGGGAACAACCATGTGGGAAATCATTCTCGAGATTGCCGTTGAGCTGATCCCTCTTTCGTTCCTGAAGCGATTCCGCAAAGGAAAGGAATGGACCGGGGTGGTGGAAGAGATCAAAACAGAGGGCGGTTTTATCCCTGCCAAGCGCAATGTCATCATCGTCTTCCGAAAACAAAATGGATCCACCACCCGTTTGAAAATGAGGAGTGATGAATCCCTTGCCTATGCCATAGGGCAGAGATACCGAAAACACAGCGGAGAGTCGCTGCCCCGTCCTATTTAGCCTCGGTATCCTCTCTCATGAGCTTGAACTTGCTGCCCACGGATCCCTCCGGCTTGCCCTTACTCTCCGAACTGGCCCGGCTCCCAGCCTTCCATGCTGTCGAAGACCTCTTTGATGATGGAGACACAGCGGTCCATCTGCTCTATTGTGTGTTTGGAGGACACCGAGAGCCGCAGGCGGGTCTTGTTCTTGGAGACGGCCGGGTAGGTGACCACTCCCGTGGACAGCCCTTTCGCCTGGATCCGCGTGCTAATCTCGCGCAGCCTCAGATCGCTCCCCGCCATGACCGGTACCACCTGGGACTTGGTCTCTGCGATGTCGAGGCCAGCCTCCTTGAGGCGGGTGTGCATGTAATGGGTGTTGTCCCACAGTTTTTCACGCTCCGATCCATCTTTCTGGAAGAGCTCCATCACCTTGAGGATACCGGCCGCTGTGTGCGGGGCCATGGCGCAGGAAAACACATAGGAATTGGAATACATGCGGAGATAGGTCATGAGTTTTTCGTTGCCGGCTGCGAATCCGCCGATGGCGCCGAAGGATTTGCTGAAGGTGCCGATGGCGATGTCGACCTGGTCCTCAAGCCCAAAATGCTCGGCCACACCCCCGCCCTTATCTCCGAAAATCAATGAGGCATGGGCCTCGTCAACCAGGATCTTGGCCCCGTATTTTTTACAGATCGGGATGATCTCCGGAAGGTTGGCCGTGTCGCCGTCCATGCTGTAGACACCCTCAACGCACACCATGACCCGTTTGCCTTCCAGTCCTTTGAGGACTTTTTCCAGGTGCTGGGGATTGTTGTGGGCGAAGACTTTGATGTCCGCGCCGCCCAGCCGAACACCGTCGTAGATGGAGGCATGGGAGAGCATATCCAGGACCGCAATGTCCCCGGGATGCAGCAGTGCGGAGAGGACGCCCAGGTTGGTGCCGTAGCCAGTGGAGAAGACCACGGCCGCTTCCTTGCCCTTGAGCTCGGCCACCGCCTCTTCCAGCTTCTGGATGGGATGCGAGTACCCGCTGAGCAGCGGCGCCGACACCGCGCCGGTCCCGAATACATCCATGGCGTCCTTGACGGCTTGTATAACCTCGGGGTGGTAGGAATATCCCAGATAATTGTAGGAGCAGAAGTTGAGGAACTTGCGCACCGACTGTGTGTTGTGGTCGTAGACCTGGAATTCGGTCCTGGGGCCTGACATCATGGGCTGGGCGTAGATCATGAACTTGCGGCGTATGGCTTCGGCGAGGAAATTGCAGAAGACATCCGCCACTTCGAAGAGGTCATCGCTGTCACTATCCCTGAAATCGTCCAGGGTGACTTCATCCACGTTAAACATGTTATCCTTGAGGTCTTTTTTCCTTGATTCCATATTCGCGTCCTTTAGCGTTCCTGTCCCAGCATGAGTATGGCGGCATAGGTCTCGATGCCCGTCCAGAGATGCCCGATCCGGAGGTTCTCATCCGGCTGATGCTGGTTGTTGTCATGGTTGGCAATGGGGATGCCGATGATGGGGACCTTGAGCAGGTCTCCGAACATGTAGATGGGGAGCGATCCGCCCAGAGAAGGCAGGATCACGGGCGGTTGGTCGCTGTAGCGTTCCAGCGCTGCGATGGCCGCACGGGCCACCGGCAGGTCCATGGGCGTTCGGAACGCTGGATATCCCCCTTCGGTGCGCCGTACTCTTGCGATCAGCGGATATCGCATGCGGGTTGTCTGATCCGGATCCTGGTCGACGACGTGATATCCTTGTGCCTTGATGTGATCGACGACCAGCTTTACCATGTGCGCCGGGTCATTGCCCTTGACCAAACGGATGTCCAGGGCGGCGGTGGCTGTGGGGGGAATGATCGTGCGCTGCTGGTCTCCCACCCAGCCGCTGTGCAGGCCGTTGCAGTTGAGGGCCGGATTCTGGATGGCCTCCATCAGGCTCTGCCAGTTGTCTTCCGTGTCTGAGAACCCGTAGTTCTCTTTTATGAGGTCTTCGAAGGAGGGGACGGCCTTGAGGGCCGCGATCTCGGTTGCGGTGAGCGGCACGACCGTATCGTACCACCCCTTGATCTTCACGCGGCCGTCGGTGCCGCGCATGGAGGCCAGGAGATGGGCCAGACGCACGGCCGGATTGGGGGCCCAGTTGCCATAGTGCCCGCTGTGCAGGCTGGTGTTGGGGCCGTAGACCTCGATCTCACAGCTGGTGATCCCCCTGACTCCGAAGAAAAGTGTGGGATCACCGGAATAATAGGTGGGGCCGTCACACATGAACAGCACGTCGCACTGCAGGAGATCCGTGTTCTCCCGCAGGAAGGGGAACAGGTTGGTGGAGCCGGCCTCTTCCTCTCCCTCCATGATGAACTTGATGTTGCTGCGAGGGGTCAGGCCGGCGCTGCGCAGGGCATCGAGGGCCGTCAGCAGGCCGATCACGGGAGCACGATCATCACTGGAACCCCGGGCGTAGATGCGCCAGTCCTCATCGTAAGCGGTGCCCTCTACTGGGAAAGGGATGGGTTTCGGATCCGCGGTCCCTGCCTTCAGCTTCCCCGGCCGCAGGGAGGGCTCGAAGGGATGGGTCCCGGTCCAGCTCGAGGGATCCACGGGCTGACCATCGTAGTGCACGTAAAACATCAGGGTTTGGGTGGCGCCCGGTGTCTGGAGCTCGCCGTAGACGATGGGATTACCCTGGGTCTCAAGTATGCGGGTTGCGATGCCTCGCTTTTCCATCATCCCTTTTATGAATTCTGCGTTCCTGAGGACATTCACCCGGTCAGAGGAGACGTTGGGGATGGAGAGAAGCTCAACGAACTCTGTGATGATGGAGTGCTCGTTCGCCTGCCGGAACTGCCGCACCTGGTTCTGCAGCTCAGAGTCCGGTCCGGCCTGTACGGTCGCGGCCGACGTCGTCAGCCATCCT
>JBGUED010000257.1:0-4271 GCA_041821525.1 Candidatus Aminicenantaceae bacterium
CTGCCTGTCATAGAGCTTCAAGAGGCCCTTGCGCACGCTGGACAGTTCGTCTTCTCCGGCTTTGTGCTGAGAATCCAGTTCCAGGGGAAGCCCAATCACATCCCGGCTCTCGATCCGGACCGGGTCGAGTTTCCTACGCTTTCCCTTTGCCATGGTCACAGCCTCTTCTTCTTGGCCACAACTCCGCGGTGCCCCATGGTCCTGCCCAGGAAATAACGTGTGAAGGGATAATACAGATAGTGACAGATCTTCGAAAAGGGCACGTAGATCAGGAAGAAGGCGGTCAACCCAAAAAACAATATCAGGGGCCACTCCCTATGGTGATAATTGTTGGGAACCACCACCAGTGCCAGAGCAAAATAGAGAATCATGAGGATCAGAGAAAAATAGTCATCCAGGCTGGAGATTAACTTTATCCGGGGATCGAAGATGCGCCGAAAAAGACGCCACATGCCTACCAGGAAGGCAGCGCTCAGGATTACTTGGAAGGCCCGGACGACCCAGATGGTCTCGAATAGTTCCGGCCAGTACGGAATGACGAAGGTTGCCCCTATGGCGGCGACTACACCGAGATGAAAGACAACAAACTGTGCATAGAACCCGGGTCTCCTGCGGATGGATTCCATGGCCCAAGGCATGGCCACGTTCATCATGGAAAGGACGATCCCGGCTCGGGTACTCCCGGCAGGATAGGTCCGCTCCCTCCCCGCTCGGAAACGGAAAAGCCACACGAGCCGGGTGGCATAGACGATCACCAGGAAGGAGAGCGCAGCCAACTGGACCTCGTTTTCCAGGATATACAGGAGGTGGCTCATGGCGGCCTTCGGGTATTGCCCTATCGGTAGGAGTATTCAGACACAGCCGTCCGGTTTGGGAAGCCCTGCCAGCTTGCAGGCTCCCTTGGCCGGGCCTGAAGGGAAAAGTTCAAAGATGTGTTTGAGGGAATAACCGGAGTTCTTGCAGACCTTGCGCACCATGGGCGCCATTTCTTTTTCCTCGTAATACCCCCGGATGTATTTGATCACGTTCCAGTGCTCTTCGGTGAGCACATCCAGGCCCTCTTCGGCCTTGGCCAGGGCCCGGGCGACCTCTTCGTCCCACTCATTGGGATCGTTCAGGAAACCATCGTCATTGAGTGCGATGGCCTTTCCCTTAACTTCTATTTCAGGCATGACTTACTCCTCATTATTTTCAAAAAATTAACGGGTGATTATAGCACACCTGAGCGGTGTGATACAACGCAGTAGGGAGTGGAAAGCGCTGTCACAAGCCCTGTTTATAAAGTCACTTAGAACTTGAACCACAAAGTAAAGTTTGTATAAAGATCACTGCCGGGCTTTTCGTAGCCCTCGCCGTCATTCAGTAGGTCATTCTCAGAATAGATGGCAAACTTGATGTTGGGGATAAGCCACACGTTCTTGTGAGCCTGCCAACTTACAGCCCCCAAGATAAAGTTAAACTCATGATTTGGGGCAAAAGGGATAAACGCGATCTTGTCACCCGCAAAGTTCTGCTTGTAGCCATCGCCGAAGTTGTAGTCCCAGCGTGCAATGAGATCAATCTTAGGACTGGTCTTAATTACTGCGAAAATGGACACCATGTCTCTAATTCCCCCATTATTTGAGCCGCAGTCCGATCTGAGATTCATCTACAGGAAATCATAATTCGGTCGTGTCAAAAATTCAATCCCAAACTGCATCGAGTTTTCCTGCAATCCTTGCATAAGCATGAAACATTGCATAGAATATCGGACATGACAAAGGAGGGAATCATGATGAATTCCCGCTTCGCCTGTCCGATTTTAGCCCTTGTTGCCTTTTTCGTGCTGACTTCATGCCAGCAGGTCCCTCCGGAGATCAAAGCCGGGGATGAGATCATTGCCAAGAACATCGAGGCCTCAGGCGGGAGTGACCGCCTCGCCCAGGTCGAAAGCTTCGCCTTCAGCTTCGGGACCACGACCTACGTCATGTCGGCTGCCGGCCTCATGAAAATGACCGTGGGTAAAGCTCCCATCGTAACCGAGACCATCCTGGTGGACGATCAGGGAATTCGACGAAACTGCTTCAACAACATGTCACAGTTCCAGGGCATGGATGCCGACGTCTACCGGGTGCTGGCCAAGCTCCGCAGCGGGATTTTCACGCTGAAAAACTTCCAGGGCCTCCTGTCCTACCAGGAGCTGAAAAGCTACGGCCCCCAGCAGATGCACCGTCTGACCACGACAGAGGGAGGCCTGCAGGTGGAGTTCAATGTGGACGCGGAAACTCACGAGCTCAAGCGCCTGGTGTTCAAGGGCTATGACGAGGAGAAGGGCCGCTATGACGTCAACCATGACTTCGGGCCCTATCAGGAATCCGATGGAATCCGAATTCCCTCCTCCTGGTACAGCTCGCGGGTGGGGACGCGGGGCAGCGTGTTCGAGATCCAGGACGTGCGCTTGAATCCGGAGCTGCCCTCCGGTTTTTTCGAAAATGTCGATGTGAACACCGGAGATGTGGAGATCAATCCCGGAGAGCTCAAAGGCAGCATCGTGGAGTTTTCCTTCCAGAGAGGTCGTCTCATGCTCGGCACCAACTGGACAAGGCGCTGTACCGAGGGTGCCGGCTTCGAACCCGAGGACACCCTGGTCCTGACCATCCTGGAACGGGACGTCGAGCTCGTGCTCTACAACTCACAGCCGCCGCAGGACGCCATGGGGCCGGGCAAGCATATGATGATCCCCAATTTCCGGAGCGACAACTATAACATCTACCTCTTTTCTCAGGATTTCGAGGCATTGACAGAGACACTGGACGTGCTCATGCCGATCAGGCTCAGCAAAAAACAGTAACCCACAAAGGAGTATCAAATGGCGAAGATCACAAGACGCGGGTTTTTCGGCGCTTTGACATCAGGAGCCGTGGGCCTGGGGATGACCTCCCGAGGTTGGGCCGGTTCTGCAGGCCGAAACGGATTCCAGTCCGAAACTCCGAAGATCATCAAATATAACACATTGGGCAAAACCGGTCTCAGGGTTTCGGATGTCAGCTGCGGGGCCATTTCCTTTTTCGAGCCCAACGTGCTGCGCTACGCCCATGACCTGGGCGTTACGTATTTCGACACGGCTGAGAGTTACATGCGCAGCCGCAGCGAATCCCTGTTGGGCGATGCCTTGAGCGACATCCGGGACCAGGTCATCCTGACCACTAAGCACAACTACTCCCGGGGTGAGATCACCAAGGACGGCATCATCACGCGCATGGAGGAGAGCCTGAAGAGAATGAAAACGGACCGCATCGACGTGGCGTTGTGCCACAGCGTCGATGACCTCAAGCTCCTGAAGAATCCAGAGCTCAGGGAAGCCTACGCGCAGCTGAAAAAGGACGGCAAGGTCCGTTTCACGGGTTTTTCCACTCATAACGCCAAACTGACCCTGAAGCAGGCCCTGGATGAGGATTTTGTGGAAGTCGTCCTGGTCATATACAACCACCTTCAGGGCCAGGAGATCGAACCGCTGCTCAAGCAAGTTCATGACAAGGGCATCGGGGTGGTGGCCATGAAGGTTTTTGCTGGTGGAAAACAAGGGAACCTGAAGTCTATGCTCAACCAGCAGGTGAGCTATCCACAGGCCGCCATCCGCTGGGTGATGAGCAGTACTCACATCGACACCTGCATCCCTACCATGAGCAGCTATTCCCATGTGGAGGAATATGTGGCGGCATCGGGCAAGCCGCTGGAGCGCGCAGACCTCGGCGTGATCGCGGAATACCGCCGCCAGGCTGGAGACCAGTACTGCCGCGTGGGCTGCACGGAATGTCAGGCCGCGTGTCCCGGAAACGTCGCCGTCAACGATGTGCTGCGCTTCGCCATGTACTTCGATGACTACCGCATGCAGAAGGATGCCATGCACCACTACGCAGAGCTGGATGCGTCGCAGAAACCGCTTTCCTGTGCCAGCTGCTCAGGAAGAAGCTGCGAAACTTCTTGTCCGCATGGGCTAAAGGTTCGCGAAAAACTCATCCATGCACATGAAATCCTTTCCGTATAGAGAGACGTATCTTTAGTAGACAAGAATGGATTCGAGTGAATCATTCAGAATGGAGGACACAATGAAGATTATGCTTTGGGGAGCGATCCTCACTTTTACTTTAATGTCGGTTTATTCTCAAGCCGCCGAGTTCGAGGAAGACATCCTGAAAACCTCTCTCGGCGACCTCAAGATGACTTTCATCGGACACGGGACCTTGATGTTTTCCCTCGGAGATAAAATTATCCACATCGATCCGGTCGGC
>JBGUED010000258.1:0-4270 GCA_041821525.1 Candidatus Aminicenantaceae bacterium
CCGGTCTCGGCTTCGGCGGTATCCGGGTTTCCTGTTCCTGTATCCTCGAGCCTTGCCCACCCAGCTCCTGCACCTGTTTCAGCAGGTCCTTCAAGGGAGTGAGCTTACGGTAATGACAGAGCTTGATGAGCATGGTTTCCAGATAGATTCGGGGATGGGAAGAAAACTTCAGCCCTTGCTCCCCCTGTTGGAGAGACAGGAGGTAGCGCAGCAGGTCCTCGGCCCCTGCCTTGGATGCCTCCTCCCGTAGCCTCTGAATGTCATCCGCTGTGTGCGGCAGCAGCTCCTCCGGATTCTTTACAGAGCGGACCAGCAGCAGATTGCGGAAGTGACGGATCAGCTCTTCATGGAACTTACGCAGGTCATAGCCGCTGTCTATGATCTTCTCCACCTGAGTGAATATCCGGTCCGGCTGTTCCTCCAGGATGGCCGAGGAACATTGGAACATGAGATCCCGGTTGATGGTACCCAGGATTTCCTTGAGATCCTCGTCCTTCACCTGCTCTCCGGAGAAGGCCACGGCCTGGTCCAGCAGGCTCTGGGCATCACGCAGGCTTCCCTCGGCGGCATCGGTGATGAGGTTGAGCCCCGGATCGGAGATAGTGATGCCCTCCTCACCCGCGATCCTGCGCAGCTGTCCAAAGATCTCGGTGTGGGAGATCCGCTTGAATTCAAAGTGCTGACAGCGGGAAACGATGGTGGCCGGTACTTTGTTGAATTCGGTGGTGGCGAAGATGAAGACCGTGTTGGGCGGCGGCTCCTCCAGGGTTTTGAGCAGGGCATTGAAAGCGGACTTGGACAGCATGTGGATCTCGTCGATGATAATGACCTTGGTGCGGCAGTGGATGGGCTTGTACTGCACTCCTTCGCGCAGAGACCTCACATCATCCACGCTGGTATTGGAGGCTCCGTCGATCTCGATGACATCCATGGACCTGTCTTCATTGATCTCTGTGCATATTTCGCAGACGTTGCAGGGCGTGGGTGTGGGGCCCTCCTTGCAGTTCAGGGCCTTGGCCAGGATCCGGGCAGCCGTGGTCTTTCCCACCCCGCGGGTTCCCGAAAAAATGTAGGCCTGGGCTACACGCTGATTGCGGATGGCGTTCTGAAGCGTCTGTTTGACGCCCTTCTGCCCGATCAGCTCCTCAAAGCTCTTCGGCCTATACTTTCGGGCATATACCAGATAACTCATGTATTCGATCCGTTGGATCCGGGCGCGTTACGGAGTTTTCGATCCTAATTACGGGAAGGATATTTTAGCATACTTCCCCCTGAAATAAAACGGGGTTACTTCTTTTTCTTCTTGGAAACGGCCGATTCCGAGACCTTTTCGCGCTCCTCGCTGTGCCGCTTCGTGATCTTGGCCTTTTCCGTCTCTTGCCGGGCCTTGATCCGGCTTTTCTGTTCCCTGCTCTCCCGGTCGATCTTGGCCTTGTCCGTCTCTGTCTCAGCCTTCCTCATCTCCTCCCGTGTCTGACGATCCAGCCGCTCGACCTCTCTCTGCTGGCTTTTCTCCAGTTCCTTCAGCTCCCGCGTCTGAAGCTGCTGGATCTCATCCTCCACCGGCCGCTCTCCTTGCTCCCGATAGTTTTCCATTTTTTGTTCAATGACCCGATCACTGACCATCGGGGGTTCGGTCACTCTGGGGGGTGCCGAGGTCTCATCTGCAATCACCCGGGGAGAGTATACATAAAGGAATCCGGTGTGGGCTTCTGACCGGCCCGGGCTTTGGGACGGGCGCAGCTGTTGCTCTCTGATCCTCTCTCCGATGAGGTCGCTTACACGGCTGACATCCAGGCCCCGGTTGAGAATCCGGTCCCCCTGGACCGAGATATCGGCCTTGAGCTGGCTGGCCTGGACAAAGGTCAAGTTACGCTCCGGCGGAAGAATATGGGGGGATACTCGGGCAGCATAGAAATACCGATCCTCCACGAATACCCAGCTCCGCTCGCTCAGGGGATGCGGGAGGGACGAGATCCCCACTCCCCTCTCGAAGCGAACATCCGGCGGCAGGGGCGCCCATCCGATGTGCCCGGGGCCGTACCGCCAGGCGACCCAGGCCGGGCCCCACACGGTCCCCGGGGCCCAGTACCAACCCAGCGCCGCGTCCCAACCCCAGCGCCCGTAGTGGAAGCAAGCCCAACCCCAATCGTGACTCGAAGCCCAGGTCCACCCATGATCGGTCCAAAACCATCGCCCGGACGTATAAGGGCGCCAGCCGTAGGCTGTGCTGTGCGGGATCCAGACGTAGCTGTAGGGAGAGAGGCGGGTCCAGAACCCGTAGGGATCCAGATATCCGTAGAAGTAATTCAGCCCGAGCTCGTCGGCGAACCGGCTTCCCTGATAGTCATACCCACTTCGGCTCTCAGTATAGGGGTCATCCCCCACATATTCTCTGGGAACATAGATCACACACCCTGCGATCAGTACCAACAATCCGAGCAGCAGCATGTTTTTTTTCATGACAGCCTCCCATCAGTATAAACGGAAAACAAGCGGAACAGTTCACTGGAGATGAACACGAGTGCCGGTGTTTCCTATCTCAGTCCAGGTCTTTGAAGACCTTCTTGATCCGTTTGTAGGCCCAATCCAAGTCTTTTTTCTTGATGATCAAGGGAGGAGCAAAGCGGATGACGTGCTCGTGCGTCTCCTTGCAAAGCAGTCCTTCTTTTTCCAGAGCCTCACAGAAACGGCGGGCGCCGCCGGCTTCGGGCTCCAGCTCGATACCGATGAGCAGGCCCCGGCCGCGGACGGTGCGTATATGCCGGCTCTTGAGGGACTGCAGCCTCGCCATGAAATAGTCCCCCATCTGGGCGGCGTTCTCGATCATCGCCTCCTCCTGCAGAACCTGCAGGGCCTCACGTGCCACGGCGCAGGCCAGCGGGTTGGCCCCGAAGGTCGAGCCGTGCGTCCCCGGAGAGAACAATCCCAGAACCTCTCGCTGCGAGAGGACGGCGGAGATGGCATAGGCTCCGCCTCCCAAAGACTTTCCGATGATCATGACATCCGGTACCACACCCTCGTGCTCACAGGCAAAGAGCCTCCCGGTCCTCCCCAGGCCTGTCTGGATCTCGTCGGCCATGAACAGGACATTGTTCTCCCGGCAGATCTCCCACGCGCGCTTCAGATAGCCGTCAGGGGGGATCAGGATCCCGGCCTCGGCCTGGATGGGCTCCACCAGGAAGGCAGTTGTCCTGGGAGTTATGGCCTTTTCCAGTGCATCCAGGTCCCCGTAGGGGATCACCTTGAAGCCGGGCGTAAAGGGGCCGAAATCCTTTCTGTACAGGGGTTCGGTGGAAAAGCTGATGATGGTGGTGGTGCGGCCGTGAAAGTTGTCCTCGCACACAATGATCTCGGCTTTGTTTTCGGGGATCTCTTTGGTTTGATAGCCCCACATCCGGGCGGCCTTGATCGCCGTCTCCACGGCTTCGGCCCCGGAATTCATGGGCAGTACCATCTGATATCCTGTGAGCGTGCTCATCTCTTTGGCCAGCAGCGGCCACTGCTCGTTGCGGAAGGCCCGGGACGTGAGCGTCAGTTTCTTGGCCTGTTCGTTCAGAGCTTTGAGGATGCGTGGGTGGCAGTGTCCGTGGTTCACAGCGGAGTAGGCACTGAGGAAGTCCAAGTATTTGTTATTCTCGACATCCCACACCCAGATCCCTTTCCCCTTGGACAGCACGACATCCAGGGGGTGATAGTTATGGGCTCCGTAAATATCTTCCATGTCTTTGTAGAACCGGGAATCACATTTTTCAGTCATGTTCGGGCCTCCTCCTTAAAAAATATTTATAACAAATGCCCGCCAAAAAAACCACTAAATTCGGCTACCCCAGGTTGCGGGTGTCCCACAAATTATGTTATAAGCTATCTTTGACATTATGACAGAGATACTGTGTGCCCGTATCCCCGCGGCCGGCCGCAACCGGCCTCCATCCCGCCCCCCTCTAAAGGAGCTTCTCCATGCAAGAATTTTATGAGAATCTGTCTTTGTGGGTCGATTCCACCGCCAGCAACATGTGGACCTTCATGGTCCCTATCCTGTTCTTTGTCGGGCTATGGTTGACCTTCAAAACCGGGTTCATCACCAGCTTGTGCTAATGTAGGATATCGGGGTACCTTTTGTATTTTTGTTGTTTGAACAACATGATAATTTCTATCACGATTAATGGTCAGACTCATTAACCTACATCAATATTTTCTTTGTTTTTGATCAAACAACGAAAACAAAATCCTCGCAAGGATTAGTCTATCGGATAATACATAAACAGAC
>JBGUED010000259.1:0-4268 GCA_041821525.1 Candidatus Aminicenantaceae bacterium
ACGGCAAAAACGCACGGTTTCAGCCCGATTTTTCATCTGCTCCGGTCCGCTTTTGTGCTAAAATATCAGCGTTATGAAACACTCTGAGGACAATTATCAAACGATCATGGTCCAGACGCGGTCGCAGGAGGAACTGAAGAACATCACAGCCGAAGTTGAAAGCGTCGTCCATCTTTCCGGAATCCGCACCGGTGTATGTGTCGTCTACGTCCCCCACACGACAGCCGGTATCACCATCAATGAGAACGCCGATCCTTCCGTAAAAAATGACATGCTCATGGCCCTGAAGACCATGGTGCCGGATTCCCTGCCCTACACGCACGCAGAGGGCAATTCGCCCGCTCACGTCAAGGCCAGCCTCATGGGATCCTCGGTCCAGATCCTGATCGAAAGGGGCCGCCTGGTTTTGGGGACCTGGCAGGGAGTCTACTTCTGTGAATTCGATGGGCCCCGCACCCGTCGCGTGCATGTGGCCTGCCGCACTTAAGGGTACTGCCACGGGAGGCCGGACTCTTCCCTTCGCTGGCCGGGTATGGTTACGGTTCGAGGCCCAGCTCGATGAGGGCGGACCGGAGGTTTGAATCCTCCAGGAAGTGTATGGTATGTATTCCCAATCGCCGGGCCGCCTCGACGTTCTCGCTGCGGTCATCGATGAAAACACACTCATCAGGGAAAGCCTCGGCCTTACCAAGAGCGACCTCAAAGATCCGGGGATCCGGCTTTATGTATCCCTCCTCATAAGAGAGTACATAGCCGTCGAACAACATGACCTCCGGGAAGCGGTCTCGGATGAACCCGAAGCGCTCGACATCGGTGTTGGAGAGCATGACCATCCGGCAGGAAAGGGCTTTCAGCCGGCTAAGGATATCGACGACAGGGCGGTTGAGGGAAAAGACGTCGTTGTACATAGCAAAGAAATCCTCGCAGCTCAATTCCGCCTCCAGAACCTCAATCGCCTTCTTATAGAATGCCTGGGGTGACAGCCGTCCCGTGTCGAATGCCTGCCCGATCTCCGAATGGACATTGACCCTGGCGGCGATCTCTTTCACATCAAAAGAGGTAAAGGCGGCCAGCTTACGGTAGAATATGGAGTTGTCGAAAAAAATCAGAACCTTGCCCAGGTCGGAAATGACACACCGGATCATGCTGTCTCCCTCCTTTTGATCGCTCGTTGACATTATAGTCCCTCACAGCGCCTATAACAAGCCAACACGGCCCCCGGGATCTGTGTTTGACAGGCCAATTGGCCGTGTGATATAAGCCAGAACATGAACGAAATCCACCCCGGATCCCCCAGTCAGGCCGGAGGCCTCTTCCACCCCAGGAACGCCATATTCCGTTTCGCCATCCTCATATTCGTCTCTGCCTTAAGCTTCGGGAGCTACTTCGCCTACGACATCTTGGGCGCCTTGGCACCCACTCTGGTAGAGGAACTGGGGGCAGGCCGCGGCACCCTCGGCAGCTTCTACACCATGTATCATGTGGCCGCCATCCTGTTTGTCCTGATCGGCGGCTTCCTCATCGACCGCTTGGGCACCCGCAAGGCCAGTCTCGCGTTCTCTCTGCTGGTGCTCGCCGGGGCGATAGTGGTCTGGCAGGCCCGTTCGATCCCGGTCGTATTCGTGGGGCGGTTTATCTTCGGAGCAGGCTCCGAGCCCCTTATCGTTGCACAGAGCGCCATCCTGGCCCGTTGGTTCAAGGGCAAAGAACTGGCCCTGTCGTTCGGCATCGCGCTCACGGTCAGCCGCCTCGGAACCCTCTTTGCCTTCAATACCGGTGAGCTCATATCCAGCCAGTTCGGGAGCTACCGGTACGCCCTGTTCGCCGCCGTGCTCTTCTGCGTGCTTTCCATCCTGGCCAACATCGTATACATAATCATGGACCGCCGCGGAGAACGCCTGCTCGGGCTCAAGGACAGCGAGACGGAAGAAAAGATCGTCTTCAAGGACATCGGCAAGTTCAAGCCCACGTTCTGGATCGTCACCATGCTGTGCATGACCTTCTATTCCGCGATCTTCCCCTTCACCGCGCTGTCTACCGATTTCTTTGTTGACAAATGGGGAATTGCCAGGTATGCCGAGACCGGTGGGGGCTTCCTGTATCAGGTGTTCAACAGCTTCCTGCACATGTTCAGTACTGCTGGCGGCATCACCGGCATTATCATCTTCGCCTCCATGATCTTTGCCCCCTTTGCCGGCCGCATGGTCGACAAGATCGGGCGCCGGGCGAGCCTGATGATCCTGGGTTCACTGATCATGATCCCGAGCCATGCCTTGATGGGGCTGACGTATATCAATCCCATATTCCCCATGATCGCCTTGGGAGCCGCCTTTGTGCTGGTCCCGGCTGCCATGTGGCCCACTATCCCTCTTATTGTCCCCAAGGAGCGTGTGGGGATGGCATTCGGCATGATGACCGCCATCCAGAACATCGGACTGGCAATCTTCCCGCTGCTCAACGGCGTTTTGCGTGACGTCACCAAGTCCTACACCGCCAGCCTGCTGATGTTTTCCGGCCTGGGTTTCGTGGGACTGATCTTCGCTCTGCTCCTCAAGCGCACCGATGCCAGGGGCGACGGGGTCCTGGAAAAACCCTAAAAAGCGTGAAAACCTGCCCGCACTGCAACGCCCCCATTCCCAGGGATATATCCCGCTGCCCGCAGTGCGGGGCAGAGTACTGGAAGCCGGGTGAGGCCTCAGCCCCCCTTCCCTTGGAAGGACCAGAAAAAGCGGAAGAGCAGGAGGGCTGTGCGTCCCTGCTCATGCTCCCCCTCCTGGTTTCGCTGTGTGTGACCGCCTTCCTGATCCTCTCGGGATTCGTCCTGAACGCCCTGGCCCATTTCGAAAGCCAGCAGTTCAAACTCCTCTGGATGGGTGGGTCCTTGGTCATTGGGATCCTCGTATACCGAGTATCCCAGAGAATCAAACAGAAAATACCACCAAAAGATAAAGGAGGGATGGAATCGTGAAAAAACTCTGCATTGTTCTGCTCGTTCTCGTCGTCCTGCTGAGCGCCGGTATGGGCTACATGTATATCAAATGGAAAAAGGGCCTCATGACCTGGGACATTATGGCCGCGGAAAAAATCGCCGGGCTCGATTTCGATCGAGCCGAACGCAAACAGATGCTCGGCGGCCTGGAACGCAACCTGGCAAGCTACCAGGAACTGCGCAAGATCGAACTTCCCAACAGCCTGCCCCCGGCCCTGCTCTTCGCCCCCCTCGTACCTCAGAAAACCGCAGCCTGGGAAAGGCAGCGGATCGAGCTCCCCACAGACCCTGGCCTCACGGTCCCCCAGGACCTGAACGAGCTGGCCTTTTACCCGGTCACAGACCTGGCCCGCCTCATTCGTGGGCGCAGGATCACCTCTCTGCAGCTGACACGGCTCTATCTCGACCGGCTGAAAAAGTACGGGAAGGAACTCGAGTGTATCGTCACTCTGACAGAGGACTTGGCCATAGCTCAGGCCAAGCGGGCCGATGCGGAAATCGCTGCCGGCCGCTACCGAGGCCCCCTCCACGGCATCCCCTGGGGTGCCAAGGACCTGCTCTCCACCAAAGGGATCAAGACCTCCTGGGGGGCCATGCCCTACAAGGATCAGGTCTTCGATGAAGACGCTACGGTAGTCACGCGCTTGGAAAAGGCGGGCGCCGTGCTGGTGGCCAAGCTCACCTTGGGGGCCCTGGCCATGGGAGATGTGTGGTACGGCGGCAAGACCCGCAATCCCTGGAACCTGGAGCAGGGGTCCAGCGGCTCATCCGCTGGTTCGGCCGCGGCCACAGCAGCAGGCCTGGTCGGATTTGCCATCGGCACCGAGACCCTGGGTTCCATCGTGTCGCCCTCTACGCGATGCGGAGTCACGGGGCTGCGGCCCACCTTCGGACGCGTGAGCCGGTACGGAGCCATGGCTCTGAGCTGGAGCATGGACAAGATCGGCCCTCTCTGCCGGAGCGCAGAGGACTGCGCGCTGGTCTTCAACGCCATCTATGGGCCGGACGGCAAAGACAGGACGATCCTCGAACATCCCTTCCTCTGGGAACCAGAGCTCGACATCCGGACCCTCCGCATCGGTTACCTTAAAGAGGCGTTCGAATCAAAATACCGCAACCAGGAAAACGACCAGGCTGTATTGGCCACTTTCGAAAAACTCGGGGTGGAGCTGATCCCGATCCAGCTGCCCGACCTGCCGGTCAGGGCGATGGGATTCATCCTGTCGGCCGAAGCGGCGGCGGCCTTCGACGAGCTCACCCGGTCAAACCGGGACGATCT
>JBGUED010000260.1:0-4263 GCA_041821525.1 Candidatus Aminicenantaceae bacterium
GGCCCAGGAGCTTGGCCTCCCAGGAGAAAGCGGAGTCATCGGAAGAGACCTGGGAGATGTGCCCCTGTTCCAATCCCGACCAGAGGGCCTGCTGCACGCTTTCGTCTCGAAGTGGTGGAGAGCAGATCCATTTGATGCCGTCGTCGCGCTCCAGCATGGCCTCGGTAAAGATAAGGTAGTGAGTGCAGGTTTCGCACAGGATGTCCGTCCCCTGGGCCCGCGCTTGCTTGATGATGTCCAGGCCCGCGGCCGAAGCCAGGTGCACCACGAACACTCGCCCGCCCGTCTCCTGCGCAATGCGGACGGCCTTGCGGATGGCCAGGTCCTCTGTCTCCGGAGGTCGGCTGCGGGCGTGAAAGATCGCCCGGGTGTTTCCCTCGGAGATCAGGCGTGGGACCTGGGCCTCGATGATGTCGTTGTCCTCGGCATGGAGCATCAGCATGCCGTTGACGTCCTTGAGCCGGGCAAGGATCTGCCTGAGCTCGGGCTCCTCCATCATCAGCCCTTCGGACCGGTAGGTCATGTAGCACTTGATGGTGGGCGCCCCCTGTTCTGCCAAAAGCGGGATCTCATCCAGAGTCTCCGGGGAGAGCCGGGTAATGACGGGATGCACTCCCCAGTCCACTAGGGCCTTGCCCTCGGCTTCCCGGAATTTGGTCTCCAGAGTGCTCATCAATGATGCGCCTGGTGCCTGGTTGGAGAAGTCGATCACACTGGTCACCCCGCCAAAGGCGGCGGCCAGAGTGCCGGTATAGAAGTCGTGGACACTGATCGTGCCCATGAACTCGTCGTCGAAGTGGACGTGGGGATCAATACCTCCTGGGAGCACCAGCAGGCCGTTGGCATCGACTTCCGAATCAACCGGTGTATCAATGCCTGGTCCCAGGCGTTCGATCTTCTCTCCTTTGATCAGTACGTTCTGACGAACTGCCCCCTCCTCACAAACCACGAGGCCGTTGCGGATGAGTGTGGATCGGTCCGGATTCATGGGCAGATTTCCCTGAGCGGCCCCATACTAGCATCCCCTTTCTGCGAAGTCAAAGCTCCGGAACGGACAACATTTTGTGTGGTATTTTCGTCTATATAAAGGGAGTCATCAGGCAGGGAGGCCTCCAGAGAGCAGAGGGGGGCAGGGGAAGATTGTGTGGCCGCTGTGCGTCCAATAGAGTAGAAAGTGCTTTTAAAATGCGTAAGATATGAAATATAATGGCTGAGGCAAGCAACCGATAACTCGCGAATTTCGTATAAGTATATGAAGAGAGAAAATAAAAGATCTGAACATGAAGTGCAGTAAATGCGGAGTTGAAAACCCTGGCGATACGCGCTTTTGCGGTCACTGCGGCACCTCTCTGTTCAGAACCGGTACAGCATCCGGGGAGGGCGCCCTGGAGGCTCCCACACGGACGCTCATCACATCCACCAACAAAATCCGGATCGGCGCCAATTTTGCTGACCGCTACCACATTCTCGAAGAGCTGGGCCGGGGCGGCATGGGGAGGGTCTACAAGGCGCTCGACACCCAGGTGGACGAGAAGCTGGCCATCAAGGTATTGAATCCCGAGGTGGCGGCGGACGAAAAAACGCGCGAGCGCTTCCGCAACGAGCTCAAGATCACACGCCAGATCTCCCATCGTCACATCTGCCGCGTCTATGACTTCAGCGAGGCGGACGACCAGGCCTTTATCACCATGGAGTATGTCTCCGGTGAAGACCTGAAGAGCCTGATCCGCCGCATAGGGCAGTTCACACCGGGCAAGGCCGTCTTCATCGGCCGCCAGATTGCGGAAGGGCTGGCCGAAGCCCACCGGCTGGGTGTGATCCACCGGGATCTCAAGCCCCACAACATCATGCTCGACAAAGAGGGCAACGTCCGCATCATGGATTTCGGGATAGCCCGTACGTTCAAGAAAACGGGCATGACCGATACGGGCGTAATCATCGGCACGCCCGAGTACATGTCGCCTGAACAGGTGGAAGGCCGGGAAGTCGACGGGCGCTCCGACATCTATTCTCTGGGCATCATCCTCTACGAGATGCTGACGGGCCGGGTCCCCTTTACCGGAGACACCCCACTGAGTGTGGCCGTCAAGCAGAAGACTGAGCGGCCCGTGAATCCCCGGAAGCTCAATCCCCAGATTCCCCAGGAGATCAGCCGGGCCATACTGCGCTGCCTGGAGAAGGACAAGGCACTGCGGTTCCAGAACGCGGAGCAGCTCATGGAAGAGCTGACGACCATCGAGGAGGCACTCCCCAAGACCGATAAGGTAATGCCGGAGCGCATGACCCGCTCGACCAAGGAAATTACGGTCAAGTTCAGCTTCAGCAAAATGGCCATCCCCGCCCTGGTGCTGATGGGCCTGGCCCTCATTACGATCGTGGGGTGGCGGGTGCTTGCCAAGCGGGATGTCGCGCTCTTCGCGGCCGATAAGCCGTCTCTGGCGGTCATGCACTTCGAGAATAACACTGGTGATGTCACCCTGCAGCACTGGCGTAAAGCGCTCTCAGATCTCCTGATCGCAGATCTGAGCCAATCCCGCTTCCTTCAGGTTTTGAGCGGAGAACGACTCTACGACATTATGGAGGAGCAGAACCTGCTCACGGCCTCCAGCTTTTCTTCCGATGATCTCAGAGAAGTGGCCGAGCAGGGGGGGGTCCGATATGTGCTGGTGGGCCAAATGACCCAGGCCGGGGAGACACTGCGCCTGAACACCACATTGCAGGAAGCGAGGACCGGGGAGATCCTGGGGTCTGAGCAGGTGGAGGGCGAGGGTGTGGAAAGCCTCTTCTCCCTGATCGACGACCTTACCACTCGGATCAAGCAGGACTTCCAACTCTCCGAGGAGAAACTCGCCGCTGACGTGGATGCCCGGATCGAGGAGATCACCACTTCCTCGGCGGAAGCGCACCAGTACTACAACGAGGGCATGACCTACCACAACCGGGGAGATTACACCAAGAGTATCCCCCACATGGAACTGGCTGTGGCCCTCGACCCGGATTTTGCCATGGCCTACCGGGCCATGGCTGTGGCCTACCAGAACCTGGGCTACCAGAATGAGGCCGACCGCCGGCTCGAGCGGGCGTTTGAGCTCAAGGACCACGTTTCCGAACGCGAGCGTTTCTACATTATGGCCGATTACTACCGGCGCTCCGAGCAGACCTTGGATCAAGCCATCGGAGCCTATGAGAACCTGCTGGTACTCTATCCCGACGACAATGTGGGCAACAACAACCTGGGTGTGGTCTACAATTCCATCGAAGATTTCGACAAGGCCGCCGAGTACTTCGAGGTCAATGTCCGCAACCGGCAGAAGAGCTACCACTCCTATTCCAACCTGGCCAACATCTATTTGCTCCTTGGTCAGATGCGCAAATCCGAAGGAATCAGCCGGCTCTACCTGGATGAGATCTCAGACCATCCCCAGATGCGCACTCAGCTCGCTGGCGTTCTCATGCGCCAGGGCAAGCTCGATGATGCCCTGGAACAGGTCGACCTGGCCCTGGCACAGAACCCCACCTCCCCGGACGGAATCTCTGCTCGAGGGAGTGTTTTTTTCCTGAAAGACGATATGAATCAGGCTCTTGTCGAGTACCGGAAGCTCCTGGAGATCGAGCAGCCGGTCACCAATCTGTTCGCACGGAATGTACTTTCCAACTATTTCATCGCCCACGGCAAGCTGGGGCTGGCCGAGGAACAGCTGCAGGAAGGACTGACGCTGGCTGAGATGATTGGAGAAAAAGGCTGGGTGTCCGGCATGCAGTCGGGCCTGAGCTATGTGTATGCCTTCCAGGGCCGTGCTGCGGATGCCGCCCAGGCTGCTGATCTGGCCGTCCAGATCGCCCGGGAGTCCGAGTCTCAGGAACACCTGAGCAAGGCCCTGTTCGCGCGAGCGATGGTCCTGATCCGGGTGGACGATCCTACGGAGGCCCGCCGCTCCGCGCAGGAGCTGCAGCAGGTGATCGCCCAGGGCTTGAACCAGCGGGCCATGCGGCATGTCTATCTGCTCAACGGCCTCCTCCTCAGCAAGGCCGGGCAGCACAGCGAGGCCCTGGAAGAATTCCAACGATCGAGGGAGCTCATGCCCCGGATCGATGAATCCCAGGCTTATCTTTCCGACGCCATGGCGGAGGCGCTGTGGGCGTCCGGTGAGCCGGACAAGGCCAGGAGGCTCTACGCCGGCATGCAGAAGCGGCCCCTGGCGCGCCTGGAAAGCAGCTACCTCTATGTGCGGAGTTTTTATCAGATGGCGAGGATCCTGCAGG
>JBGUED010000261.1:0-4223 GCA_041821525.1 Candidatus Aminicenantaceae bacterium
AGAAAGCACTTCGGGAATAAGATCAAATCCCTGACTTCGGAATCATTCCTGTATAAGAAAAATAAGTAAGAATAAAGAATTAGGGATTGCCACGCGCACGGCATCCGCTCGCATTGACTTCATGCGCGCCCTGCACGCTGAAGTCACTCCTTGCTCATAAGCACGGCGACCGGCTCCAGCTCAGGGATGTTGGCACACACGATCTTGACGATCGCCGCCATCGGGACCGCCAAGATCATCCCGGGGAGGCCCCAGAGCCATCCCCAGAAAAACAGGAAAAAGAGCACTACTAGAGGGCTCAGACCCAGTCCCTGCCCCATGATCCGGGGCTCGATCACATTCCCCATGATCTGCTGGATGAAGGTCAGCAGGACAAAGATCCAGACCGCCGGCCAGATGGAATCAAACTGGAGCAGCGCGATGGTTACGGGGAAGAGCGTGGCAAAAACCGATCCGATGCTGGGGATGTAGTTCAGGATGAAGGCAAAAAATCCGAACGTGATGGCAAAATCCACCCCGAAGGCCAGGAGCACCGCTGTCACGAAGGCGCCGGTGATCATGCTCACGAATGTCTTGATCAGCAGATATCTCTGGACCTGGGAGTCGATGTTTTCGATGATGCTCAGAACCCGATCGGTCCTCTCAGGGGCAAAGGCCCGCTTGATCTTTTCCTTGGTCTTACCCCGGCCTGCCAGGATGAACATCAGGAAAAAGAATATCAGGAACAGCTTAGAAATAAATGAGAGGAAGGGCCCCAGAGTAGAAAGCAACATGGTCCCGATCCTCCCCAGGTCGATATGTTCCCTCCAGTCGATGGACTGGATGTCAGCGGGCTGGACAAAACGCTGCTGGAGGGAATCGATCGCCAGGAGGACCTTGTCGCCGTACTTGGGCAGTTCGGCTGCAAAGGACTTGCCTGCGGAGTAGAAGATCATGCTCATGAGATAGAGGCCGAAGAATGTGATCAGGAGCAGGAGGATCATAGAAACGGTCTTGGGAACCCTGTGCCGGGTGAAGAAATCCAGGATGGGATATATGATGAATGAGAGGAACACCGCCAGGAAAAACGGAAAAAGCACAGCTTGAGCCAGCTTGAGCACGACCCCGCCGATGAAGATGACGATAAGGATCAGGCTGAAGGTAATGACCTTATTTTCCCGCATGGCTTCCAAAGGCATTATATTCCACACCTCATACCTCCTACAAGGAATAACTGCAGGCTTAGCCGGAATGTTGAGGCGGATCACCACAAAAGGTGAGGCCCACGGAAGCAATATCACCCTGGCTATCACCGGAAAAGGCGATTGACCATTTTCGGGAGTAGAGTACAATCGGTATGAAGTTTTTTAGAGGAGCTATGCCGTATTATTTGGGATTTAACCATGAAAGTCCTGATCGCTGAAGACAGCATGATCTCTTGCCGGGCCCTGGCCGGCAACATCCAGACCTGGGGCTACGAGGTCATCACGACCCGCAACGGACAGGAAGCATGGGATGCCTTGAACGCCAAGGAACGCACCCTGACCAACGGGAACAAGATCCGCATCGCCCTGTTGGACTGGGAAATGCCGAAGATAAACGGCATCGAGCTCTGCCAGAGGATCAGGAGCCGCCGCGAAGTCCAGCCCCAGGATTATGTCTACATCATCCTCATGACCGGGAGAGACAACCAGGAAGACATCCTCCAGGGCCTGGAGGCGGGGGCCGATGATTACATGACCAAGCCCTTTGACTACACCGAGCTGAAGATCCGCCTGCAGAACGGCGAACGCGTCATCGACCAGGAAAAGGTCCAGGATCAGATCCAGGCCACAGACAGCTTAACCCGCCTCTGGAACCGGAACAAGATCCTGGAATTCCTGGACGAAGAGATCGACAGGAGCTCCCGTCAGAATCAGCCCACGTCGGTCCTCCTGATGGACATCGACGGACTGGCCCGTTTTAACGAATCCGACGGCTTCACCGCCGGCGACCATATACTCAAGGAAGTTTCCGCCCGCATCCATGATTCCATGCGACGGTATGACAAGCTGGGCCGGTACGGGGACGATGAATTCCTGGGCGTATTCCCTAACTGCAGTGAGGAGCATATCCAGCACATCGCAGAGAGGCTCCGCCGGGCCGTCGGTCGCGATGCGATCCAGATGGAGAGCGGTACCCGGGAGGTCTCCCTCTCTCAGGGAGGGGCGTCTACCTCAATCTTTGTCAGCTGCACAGGACAGCAACTCCTCTCTACAGCGCAGGAGGCTGTCGCACAGGCCAAGGCACGGGGCGGGAACACAACCGTGCTCCTGCAGCCCGAAGGGAAGCATTAAAGATGGATGGGATACCTCAAGGGACATTGAGCAGCTCCGATGCTCAAGTTGAAAAGGCCTATCTCGACCAACTGTTCGAGAGCGCCCTGGAAGGCATCGTAATCACCGACTCCCAAGGTGTCATCCTGCGGGTGAACCGCCACTTTTCAGAGCTCTTCGGATACAGAAGGGACGAAGCGATGGGTAAGGTGGTGGACAGCCTCATCGCCCCCGAGGACAATCCCTATGGCCCCATCACGATCACAGAGAAGGTGACCAATGGCGAGACCGTCGCTTTCGAAGCCATACGCAAGCGCAAGGACGGCTCCTCCATCTATGTGTCGGTGATCGCAGCGCCCATCTTCGTGAACAACAAACTGGAAGCCGTATACGGCATCTACCGGGATATCACCCAGCGCAAGCAGGTGGAAAAAGCTCTACAGAATCAGAGGGACAAGGTGCAGATGTACCTGGACCTGGCGGGCGTCATGTTCATCGCTCTCAATATCCGGGGTGAGATCACACTGGTGAATCATATGAGCTGTGAAATCCTGGGATATTCTCAAGAGGACCTGCTGGGGATGAACTGGTTTGACAATTGCATACCCGAACGGATGCGTAGCGATGTCTGGGCCATGTTCGAGAAACTGATTGAGGGCCGTATCGACCCCATGGAACATTATGAGAACCCGGTGGTGAACCGGGAGGGCCAGGAGAAGCTGATCTCCTGGCACAACACCATCCTCCGCGACAAGAACGGCAGGATCACCGGGACCCTGGCCTCCGGCGCGGACATCACAGAACGGAAAAAGGCAGAGGAAAGCCTCCGCCGATCCGAGGAGCAGTACAGGCTGATCTTCGAATCCTTCCATGACGTGTACTTCCGCTCTGACAAAGACGGCCACATCACACTCATCAGCCCCTCGATCTATCAACAGGCCGGGTACCACCCCGGCGAGGTCATCGGCCGCCCGGTGCTGGATTTCTATGCTGATCATTCCGAATACGAGCGGTTCCAGGCGGCCTTGCGGGAGCACGGCAGCGTCAATGACTATGAGATCCGTCTCAAGACCAAGGACGGCAACAAGATCGCCTCCTCGGCCAATGCCCGCATCCTGGTGGATAAGGACAGGAATTTTGTGGGTGTGGAAGGCGTTCTCCGCAACATTTCAGAACGCAAACAGGACGAGGCGGCCATCCAGAGAGAAGCGGCCAAGCTTTCCGCCATGATCTCGGGGATGAAGGAAGGGGTGCTTTTCGTCAACGCAGAGAACCGCATCGCAGAGGTCAATGACTTCGTGCTCAAGCTGTATCATAGGGAAAAGGAAGACTTTCTGAACAAACATGTCGCCGAGATCTACCTCGGGCTTTCGTCTCAGGAGATTGAGGACCACATCGGCCAGTTCAAGCTCAATCCCAACTCCCCCCAGGTCTCAGCGCAGGTCTCTATCCAAGAAATGGAGGCCATCCTGAGACTGCAGCCGGTCTACCACAACAACCGCTACGAAGGATTGATCCTCAACCTGATCGATGCCACCGAACTGGTCATCGCCAAACGTGATGCCCAGGCAGCCAACCAGGCCAAAAGCGAATTTCTGGCCAACATCAGCCACGAGATCCGCACCCCCATGAACGGAATCTTGGGCATGACCGACCTGGCCCTTGGCACGGAGCTGACACCCGAGCAGCGGGAGTATCTGACCGGCATCAAATCCTCAGCCAAATCCATGTTGTCCCTGATCAACGACTTCCTGGACTTCTCCAAGATCGAGGCCGGCAAGCTCGAGTTGGACCCGCTCGACTTTGCGCTGCGCGACTCGCTTGCCGACACGCTCAACACGCTGGCCGTTCGCGCTCAGAGCAAGGGGCTCGAGCTGGCCTATCGCGTCCCGCCTGACATCCACGATGCGCTGATTGGTGATGTCTATC
>JBGUED010000262.1:0-4219 GCA_041821525.1 Candidatus Aminicenantaceae bacterium
TCGGAATCTCCATGCAGTTCGTCATCCAGAAGATGACGGACATCCACTTGCGATCCAAGCTCCAGGGTGAGATCGAGCCCACCGGAGACATCGTATATGTGTATGTTTTTTCTGCCATCGCGCTCTTCATCCTGATGATCGCCTGTATCAATTTCATGAACCTCTCCACGGCCCGCTCATCCAACCGGGCCCGGGAAGTGGGCCTTCGTAAGGTCTTCGGTGCATTCAGAATAAACCTGGTTGGGCAGTTCCTCTTGGAATCGATGCTGCTCTCCCTGGCTTCGCTGGGACTGGCCTTGGGCCTCGCATCTCTGGCTCTTCCCCTGTTCAATAATTTCGCGGGCAAGGAAATGACCGCGGGATTCTTTTTTCAGCCCCCGATTTTGGTCGGGATGCTGGTCCTGATCATCTTTTCCGGGCTCATGGCGGGAAGTTATCCTGCCTTCTTCCTCTCTGGATTCCAGCCCATAGCCGTGTTCCGGGGTGTTCTGAGCAAAGGCGCCAAGAGTTCAGCACTGCGCAAGGTGCTGGTCGTCTTTCAGTTCTCCCTGTCCGTGGCTCTGATCATCGGAACGGGGATCGTACTGCGTCAGATCGACTATATGAAGAACAAGGACCTCGGTTTCGATAAGGAGAACATACTGGTGGTCCCGGTTCAGACTCCAGCAACGGCCCGGAATCACGTTGGAATCAAGGCGGAACTCCTCCAGAATCCGAATATCACCCAGGCAACATTTTCGTCGGGGATCCCTGGACGGACCGGAGAGCTGCGCCTGATGATCCCGGAAGGAAAGACGCAGAGCGAGACGTTCTCGATGTTTGTATTCCGCAGCGACTACGACTATGTCCCAGCCTACAGGATGCGGTTGATCGCAGGGAGGAATTTTTCCGAAGAATTCAGCACGGATGCCAACGAGGCCTACATCGTCAACGAGGTTGCGGCCCGAAGGTTCGGATGGACTCCGGATGAGGCCATAGGGAAGAAACTGGCGTTCGCCGAAGGGCGTCCGGGAAAGATCATCGGCGTTCTGTCGGATTTCCACTATCAACCCTTGAACCAGGAGATCGAGCCCATGGCACTGATGCTGGAAAAACAGGCCCTGGCTTTTGTCTCTATGAGGCTAGATCCCAGGAACACGTCAGTTGGCATCGAATTCGTGAGAGAGAAATGGGCCACTCTCGAGCCCGGGCGTGAATTCGATTATTTTTTCCTGGATGATGACTTGGCGACACGCTACGCCTCGGAGGACAGGCTGAGCGATATCCTCAGCCTATTCGCTCTCCTGGCCATCGTGATCGCATGCCTGGGCCTGTTCGGGCTGGCCTCCTATACGGCCGAGCAGCGCACTCGAGAGATCGGCATCCGTAAGGTGCTGGGCGCCTCGATCAACAGTGTGATCGTTCAGCTTTCAAAGGAATTTATCAAGTGGGTGATGGTGGCCAATATCGTCGCCTGGCCGTTGACATACTGGCTGATGCGGAACTACTGGCTCTCCGGATTCCCCTACAGGACCGATCCCACACTCTGGATCTTCCTCACAGCGGGTGCCGCGTCCATTGTGATCGCCCTGCTCACAGTCGGGTTCCAGGTGGTCCGGGCCGCAACAGCCAATCCGGCGGACAGCCTGCGTCACGAGTGAGGGGCAGCCCGTTACGCAGGGATTATTTATTTTCGATCAGCTGGGGTTTTCCCAGGCCCAGTTGTTCCAGCTCTTTCATTTGAGTGGCGGCATCACCCACCACCAGGTAGATCATCGTATCCGGCTCGATGTATTTCCGTGCCAGCTCTTTGTGTTGATCCAGGGTCATGTTCCTGACGATGCTTTCCTGTTGCTTGATATAGTCGGCTGGGAAATCATAATTGCCCATGGTATTCAGCATGCCGATCAAGGCTCCCAGAGTCTCGAAGCGTAGGGCATTGGACTTGACCAGGGCACTCTTGGTGAATTCCATGTCTTCGGCCGAGATCCCATCTCGATAGCCCGTCATCGAGTCCTTGAAGATTTGAACCGACTCGAGCGTGACACGCGATTGTACGGATGATGAGGCAGCGAATGTTCCCGGGATGTGGGACCCACTGAAGCCGGAGCGGGCTCCGTAGGTGTATCCCTTCTCCTCACGGAGGATCATATTGACGATACTGTTGAAGCTGCCCCCGAGTTTGTAGTTCATGACATAGGCAGGGTAATAGTCTGCGTCCGTGTATGCTAGGCCCAAGCTGCCGATCCGGATCACGGATTGTTTGGCATCGGGGACATCCACGAAGCACACCAATGGTTCCTCTCTCGGTTCGGGAAGCGGATATTCGGGGAAAGCCACTTCCTTGGCCTCCCACTTTTCCTCCAGGGACTTGAAGGTCCGGACAGCTTCAGCCCGGGAAATATTCCCTGCTATGGCCACGTGGGCCAGGGAAGGCGAGAAGTAATTCGCATAATACGCTTTGATATCCTCCAGGCTGATAGATTCCACGGACTCTGTGGTCCCGACTACGGGATAGCGGAAGATGTGTTTCTCCCCATATATGAGATCGTTGAATACGTTGGCGGAGATAGCATTGGGATTGGCCTTGTTGCGGTTTATGGATTCCAGGGTTTCTCTCTTCACCCGCTCGAATTCCTTGGCGTCCCAGCGCGGCTCCAACAGGATCTCCTCGACGAGCGTATAGACATCGGCGAATTTGGAGGAGAGGCAGTTGACGCGGAGGGTTATGGCCTCACGCCCCGTGTACATCATGATGCTGGCTCCCAGGTCATCGATGGCCTCTTCCAGTTCTATGGGGGTTTTGTCCCGCGTACCCTCCATGAGGAGGTCGCTAACCAGGTTGGCCACTCCGATCTTGTCAAAATCGTCCAGCAACAGGCCGCCTTTGATGGTCATGGTGAATTGGATGAGAGGCAGTTCGTGATGCTCGATTCCATAGATTTTCATGTCGTTCCCGAGAATCTCCTGCCACACCGTTGGGAGGATTATCTCCGGATCGGATCCCATAATGGGTTCTATGCTGCGGTTGAATGAGGAGGGACTCGGTTCTACTGTGAATCCTTCGTCCTGAGCAGCAGTGGTTTCTTCGGCTGTGATGCTTTCCTCTGTTATGGGGAATCTCTCTGCACCCTCTACGACTAAATCTGTCTGGCCTTTGGGGACAAAACAGGTCATAACGTAGGGCTTGTCTTTGATATATTTTTCATAAACCCGCATGATATCAGCCTTGGTCACGGCCTGAATGTTTTCCAGGTCTGTGCCAAGATAGTCGGGTGAACCGGCATACTCGTTATAGCGAGCCAGCTGAAAAGACTTGCCGAGCGCACTGGAAAGCCCATTGTAGAAATTGGTCTCGATCCCAGCCTTGATCCGCTCCACGTCCTGCTCCGTGAAGGATTCGGTCTCAAATCTATCAAAAGTCTCGGAAATGGCGGCCGTGACATCATTGAGGCCGACCTTTGGAAACGTGCGGATCCGGATCATGAATTCTCCGGCGATCTCACTGCTCCTCTGATAGCCGGATGCCCGGGGTGCCAGTTTCTTTTCTTCCACAATGACCTTGTACATAGGTGCCTTTTTGCTGAAGGACAGCAGCTGCCCCAGGAAGCTCAGGGGATACGCATCCGGGTGGTATTGTTCCACAGTGGGGAACACCATGCTGATCTCCGGGGAGCGTGCGAAATTGTCCTCATGAAACGCCAGCTTTGGAGCCTCCAGGGTAACGGGCATGGGCTGGGACGCCTCGAGCTTGCTGCCTCCAGGGATCTCTCCAAAGTACTTCTCGATCAGGGTCTTGGTCTCGTCTACTTCAAAATCCCCGGCCACGACCAGGGTGCAGTTGTTCGGGCGGTACCATTTTTCATGGAACTCGTGTACATCCCTGAGGGTGGCGTTGGTCAAGTCTTCCATGGAGCCGATCACCTGCCAGCTGTAGGGGTGGTCCTCCGGGTAGAGCATTTTGCCGATGATGTAGCTGGTGTAGCCGTAAGGGCGGTTATCGACACCCTGCCGCTTTTCATTCTTCACGACACCCTGCTGGTTGGCAAAGGCTTCCTGGGTGATGGTGCTGCGGAGATAACCCAGCCTGTCAGACTCAAGCCAGAGTGCCAGTTCCAGGGAATTCTTGGGCAGGACTTCGAAATATATGGTGCCATCCCTGGAGGTTCCTCCGTTCAGGGAGCCGCCAGCTGCCTGGATTTTTTTGAAGAACTGGTCCTGTCCAACATGCTGTGACTCC
>JBGUED010000263.1:0-4205 GCA_041821525.1 Candidatus Aminicenantaceae bacterium
AGGCCAATTTCCGGTCCCGCTCAGCCAAGCTGAGGGCCGCGGAGAGGCTCTAGATGGTAAGGCATAGGTTCAGGGCCAGAGACATCGCCCTGGGTCTCTTGGCGGTGGCAGTGGTCGTCACGATCCTGATGTTTTACATCTGGCATCAGGTCGAGTCCATCCGCCTGGGGTACAACATCCTCGAACTGGAGTCGGAGCTGAATTTGCTGACCGAGGAGATCAGCGCCCTGGAAGCCCAAAGGGCCGCGCTGCTCTCTCCCGAACACGTGGAGAAGATCGCCAAGGAGAAGTTGGGGTATATCGAGGTCAGAGACGAACAGATCAGGGAGCGGGATGGCAAGACCGCCAGGATTGACAGGCCATGAAGCGCAAACCCAAGGACAAGACACGGAGGCGGTCTCTCATCCTGGGATTCATGTGCCTGCTGTGGTTCGCACTGCTCACGCTCCGCCTGGTCCAGCTCCAGGTGATTGAGCACACTCAGCACAAGGAGACCGTGCTCAATCAGAACCAGGACATCATCGAGATCCTCCCCAAGCGTGGATCCATCTACGACCGCAACGGCCTCCTGCTGGCCATAAGCACGCCGGCGAAGCATATCGCCTACCGTTCGCAGGAGGATGATACCCGGCAGAGCGTCCGATCCACCATGGACCGGCTTCGATCCCTGCTGCCGCCCGCCTTCACAATCACCTCAACAGAGGAGAAATACATCTGGGCCCGGGTCCAGGACGGACATTCCTTCAGCCGCATCAAACGCCAGGTCCCCTGGGATGTGGCCCGGCTTGTGGAAGAGGCAAACATTCCGGGAATCGAATTCGAAGACTCTCCCAAACGCGTCTATCCCAAGAACACCTTGGCAAGCCACCTTCTCGGCCGCATCGGGCTGGACGGCAAAGGTCAGGCCGGTGTGGAACTGAGTTACAATTCCGTGCTGGGCGGAAGGCCTGGCAAGAGCCTCGACCTTCAGGACGGCATCCAGCGCAGCTTCGGGACCCAGGTCCTGGAGCCGCCGGTCCCGGGCAAGGACCTGTACCTGACCATAGACGAGACCATCCAATATCACGCCGAGCGCAGGCTCAAGCAGGCCTATGCCGAGACTCGTGCCGCGAGGGCCAGCGTGATCATCTCGGACCCCTCGACCGGAGAGATCCTGGCCATGGTCAACTGGCCGCCCTGGGATCCCAACCGGAAGCTCCGGAATGACAAGGACCGCCAGCAGGCCGACCGCAACGGAGCCATCCGAGATGTCATCGAGCATGGTTCGACCATGAAGATCGCCACCTTTGCGGCCGCCCTCGAGTCCGGAAAGTTTTCCATGGAACAGACCTTTGACTGCAGCGACGGGAAGCGTTTCTACAAACGCCGGTCCATAACCGACCACAAGACCATGGGGAGCCTGACCTTCGCCGGGGTGTTCATCCACTCCTCCAACGTGGGTACCACCTTCATCGCAGACGAGGTCGGTACATTTCCTCTCTATAACATGCTCATACGGATGGGTTTTTCGCAGCAGACGGGCATCAGCCTCCCCGGCGAGGAGGAGGGCCGTATGACGCATCCCGATAACTGGGACTGGGAGTTCGAGTACGCATGGTATTCCATCGGCTACGGATTCAGTGCCACGGCCCTTCAGGTCCTGCAGATGGCAAACCTGGTGGCCAACCGGGGTATGCACATCCCCTTCCGCATCGTGAAGGACATCCCAGAGGACCCTTCCGCGCTTCCCGAACAGTCCGCTCCTTACAAGCGGATCCTGAACCAGTACACCGCAGACACACTCCGGTGGCTGATGACGGAGACGGTGATGCAAGGGACCGGAGTCCCGGCCGGAGTCCCCGGATACCAGGCGGCCGGCAAGACGGGCACGGCCCAGAAATATATCCACCCGGAGGGATACTCCTCGGACCACCACATCGGTTCCTTCGTTGGCTTTGTCCCGGCCAACGATCCCGTGATCTCCATGATCATCGTGATCGACGATCCCCAGGGTAAGTTCTACGGCGGGGATGTAGCCGCCCCGGTTTTCCGGGACATCGCCGATCAGGTGCTGCGCTACCTGCGCATCCCCAAAGATCCCGGCCTGAAGCGCACGCTGTTGACAGCCGATTCCCGGAGGGAGAACCGATGAGGCTCAAGCACATCCTGGAGGAGGTCCCTTCTATTCGCCTAACCGGAGATGACGAGTTGGAGATTCGGGACATCGCCTACGCGTCTCAAGCGGTCGTGCCGGACGGACTCTTCGCCGCCCTCAGGGGGGTCAAGGCTGACGGCTTCGACTTCATCCCCGATGCGCTGGCCCAAGGGGCTGCGGCAGTGCTCTCCGAACGTGAAAAGCCCGAAACGCTCGACGCCTCCTGGGTTCAAGCGGCGGACGCGCGTGAGGCGTTGGCCCTGTGTTCCGCCAATTTTTTCGGCCACCCCTCCCGAGAGCTAAAGGTGGTCGGCATCACCGGGACCAAGGGCAAGACCACTATCACCTATCTCCTGGAGTCCATCCTGCAGGCGGCCGGCCATCCGACGGGCCTCTTCGGTACCATCCAGTACCACGGCCCCGGTCTGGAAGTGGCGGCCTCACGCACCACGCCCGAGGCGCCGGGCCTGCAGAGGATGATGCGGACCCTGGTGGATCACGGAGCCACCCACTGCGTGATGGAGGTCTCCTCGCACGCCCTGGACCTGAAGCGGGCGGTGGGAGTGGATTTTGATCTGGCCATTTTCACCAACCTCAGCGGCGATCATCTCGACTATCACCGTACCATGGAGGACTATTTCCAGGCCAAGCTGAGCCTCTTCACGCTGGGCCGCCGCAGCATGGCGGTGGTGAACACCGATGACGAGTGGGGCAAAAAACTCATGACCAACCTCGCCATGGGCGGCATCACCTACGGCCTGGCGCCGAGCGCCATGGTACGAGCCGAAACGTACACATTCCGGGAAGACGGCATGCGCATAGCCGTCAAGTTCCCGGCCGGGCGCCTCGATCTGGAGTCTCCCCTCCTGGGGAAACCCAATCTCTACAACATCCTGGCGGCCGTGGCCGCGGGCCTGACGCTGAACGTCCCTGTCCCGGCCATACAGAAGGGGATCCGTGCTCTCAAGGGAGTGCCGGGCCGGTTCGAGAAGGTTGACAACCGGCGGGGGCTGAGTATTTTCGTCGACTATGCTCACACCGATGATGCCCTGCGCAACCTGCTGGAGACGGCGCGCGAGCTGAGTCGGGGCCGGGTCATATTGGTGTTCGGAGCCGGCGGCGACCGGGATCGCAGCAAGCGCCCCCGCATGGGAGAGGCGGCCGGAGCACTGGCAGACTGGAGCATCATCACCTCCGATAATCCCCGCTCCGAGGACCCGCTGGACATCATCCGGGATATCGAGGTGGGCATCCACAAGAACGGCAGGGACTTGTACGAGATCGAATCCGACCGGAGAATGGCTATCCAGAAAGCCCTGCAGCGAGGGAGAGAGGGCGACACGATTCTCATCGCAGGCAAGGGACATGAGGACTACCAGATAATCAAGGACCGGGTGACACACTTCGACGACGTGGAAGTCGTCCGGGAGCTCCTGGGGGAGATGGACAGGAGTTAGATGGTGGAGATGGCGCTGCACGAACTTAGGGAACGGATGGACGGGACGATCCTCCAGGGATCTCCGGATCTCCGCTTCCGCCGCTACAATATCGACTCCCGGACAACCCAACCCGGAGAGCTCTTCTTCGCCATACAGGCAGAAAGAAACGGCCATGAATTCGTGCTAGAGGCTGTGCGGCAAGGTGCAGGCGGAGCCGTGATCTCCCTCAGGGTGTCGCCACCGGGACCAGAGACGGCTTTGGTGCAGGTCAACGATACGCTCGAGGCCCTGCAGAAACTGGCCGGGAGTGTTGCCTCCACACTGAGGCCCCGAGTGGTCGGCATAACCGGAAGCGTGGGAAAATCCACGACCAAGGAATTTACAGCACGGCTCCTCGCCAACTCATACAGCGTTCTCAAATCGGAAGGCAACTTCAACAACCACCTGGGCTTGCCGCTTTCACTCCTGCAGCTCGAAGAACACCATGACGTGGCCGTGCTGGAATACGGCATGAGCACACCAGGAGAGATCGCTGCCCTGACCCGGATCGTCCCCCCGGATATCGCCCTTATCACCAACGTGCGGCCGGTGCATCTGGAGTTCTTCCCCGACATCCGGGGCATCTCCCGCGC
>JBGUED010000264.1:0-4202 GCA_041821525.1 Candidatus Aminicenantaceae bacterium
CGGGCATGTCTATCTCACTCATGGGGATGCAGCCGCCGGACGGGCCGCCGGTCTGAACCGCCTTGAACTGCTTATCCTTTTTAATGCCACCGCCAATATCAAAGATGATTTCGCTAAGCGTGATCCCCATGGGGACTTCCACCAGGCCGGTGTTGTTGATCTTGCCCACCAGGGAGAAGATCTTGGTGCCCTTGCTTCCCTCGGTGCCGATTGAACTGAAGGCGGCGGCGCCGTCGTTGATGATCAGGGGGATCGTGGCCCAGGTCTCCACGTTGTTGATATTGGTTGGTTTTTTCCACAGGCCCTGGACCGCGGGGAAAGGGGGTCTTTGACGCGGTACTCCGACCTTGCCCTCTATGGATTGCATCAGGGCGGTTTCTTCGCCGCAGACAAAGGCGCCGGCTCCCTTGTAGACTTTGACGTCGAAGCTGAAGCCGCTTCCCAGGATGTTCTCGCCCAGGAGGCCGGCCTCGTGGGCCTGTTCCACGGCTCGAGTGATGTTCTTGAGGGCCAGGGGGTATTCCTCCCGGATGTACACGTAGCCTTCACTGGCGCCGATGGCGTAGCCGCCGATGATCATCCCCTCGAGCATGCGGTGAGGATTCCCTTCCAGCAGGCTGCGATCCATGTAGGCTCCGGGGTCTCCTTCATCGGCGTTGCAGATGATGTACTTCACATCTCCTTTCGACTTGCGGGTGAAATCCCATTTCTTGCCTGTGGGGAACCCGGCCCCGCCCCGGCCCCGAAGCCCCGATGCCGTGATGGTTTCGATCACATCCTCGGGCGTCATGTCTGACAGGCTTTTTGCCAGAGATAGGTAGCCGCCGATGGAGAAGTATTCCCGGATGTCCGTCGGATCGATGAGAGCATTGTCACCCAATACCAGGCGGTTCTGCTTGGTGTAAAAGGGGATCTCGCTCTCCTTGCGGGCCGTCTTGCCGGTGGCGGGTTCTTTGTACAACAGCGTTTCGACCGCCTGGTCCTTGAGCACGGTTTCCTGGATTATGGCTTCTGCATCCTCGGTTTTGACGTGCTGGTAGAAGAGGTCCTGAGGCTGGATGATGATATTGGGTTCGGCCTCACAGAAACCATGGCAGCCGGTGACCTTGACCCTGACTTTCTCCTGCAGCCCTTTTTCCTGGATGGCATTTTCCAGGGATGCGATGACATCCAGGGAGCCTCGGGCCTGGCCGCACGTCCCGGCGGACACGGTGAGCGTGACTCTGTGATCAGCGGCCCTCAGCGCCGTGTGGTGATCGACGGCCTTTTTTAGTTCCGCGACAGAATTAATTTTCGCTTTGCTTGCCATTGTTCTTCTCTTTCGATGCGTACTTCTTCAGCACCGGGTTGACTTTGCCGATCGTCTGCTGGGCGTAATACTCGCCGTCTACCACCACCACCGGACCAATGGCACAGCATCCCAGGCATGCCACGGTTTCCAGGGTGAACTGCTTGTCTTCGGTGGTGCCCCCGGCCGGGACTCCCAGCCTCCGCTCGAATTCTTCCAGGATCTTCGGGCCTCCCCGGACGTGACAGGCCGTTCCCGTGCACACGGTGACGACATGATCTCCTCTGGGCGTGAGGCTGAATGCGTTGTAGAAGGAGGCGACGCTTATGATGTCGATCATGGGGATGTCCAGCTGTTTGGATACGGTGGCCAGGGCGACGGGGGGGAGGTAGTTGTATTGGGACTGGATGTCCTGCAGGATGGGGATCAGGTACTGCTTCTCAGAGGAATGCCTTTCGATGATGGCTTCAAACTCTGAAGGATCATTATGCATATAATTACTCCCAAATTAGGATTTATATGAAGCATATCTGTGGATACGGGACTGAGCTTTTCCCCTGAAAGAGAGGGACATTGTGGGGAAAAGAAAAGAGAAGTAAGCATAAAGAGGGCCGAATATGCAGATATTAGTTCTCCTCTTATACCCTGTATTATAACCTGGAATTATCTCTTATGATAACAGAGTTTTATAGCAGAAATGGTTTATAGGGTCAAGGAAATTTCCATGTGAATAATAAGGGCGGAAAATAGTGTGAAAAAATGCGTTGTGGCTGGGATTATCGATCGAGGAAGGAGAGCGATTTCGGCGCGCGCTCCATGGAGAATACAATGAGGTCTTTCAGTACGCGGCGGATGGCATCGACCTGTGTCCGTGTGAAGGGAACATCATGTTCCTTGGAGGGAGGATTCTTCCTGATCCATTCCAGAAAAGACAGCAGATCTCCTGTAACTTCCTCCTTCTTGCTGGGCGCGCAGCCGTCACAGTAGGCACCGTCTCTTTTGTACGAGAGCCAACCCAGTCCTTCTATGTCTTTGCGGCAGCCCCGGCATCGATCCAATTCGGGGAGGAATCCGTTGAGCTTCAGGAACCAGGCTTCGAAATACGCGGTCAGGAGCTTGAGATCCCCCCCGGCCTTCAGGGCCTGCAGGAGTTGGAGGAGGAGGCGGAAGAGCACGTCATCTTCGGTGAGCGAGGGCCGGGAGTCTTCGATGAGTTCTGCAAAGTAGCCGAGCGTGAACGAGGCCTCTACATTCGCCTGAGCCTCGAAGAACGACTCCAGAAGGTCACATCCGCTGACCGTCACCAGTTCCTTGCCCTCCTTTTCGTAGTAGAAGGCTGTCACATGGGACATGGGTTCCAGGCTGCTGCCGAAGCGGTTGCCGAACTTGCGCGCACCCTTGGCGATCCCTTTGAAGATCCCCCGCTGACGTCCGAAGAAGACCACCAGCTTGTCCTGGTCTCCAATGGGGAAGGTACGGAGGATGATGCTTTCGGACTGATCGCGCGGCATGGCCTCATTTCAGGTAGGCGAGGAAGAAGGTGGCCAATCCCAGGAACGTGAGCAGGCCGATGGAGTCGGTGAACATGGTGAGCAGGTTGACGGACCCCAGGGCCGGGTCCAGCTTGAGCAGCTTGAGGAAGAAGGGGATCATGCTCCCGACCAGGGCGGCGATGAACAGGTTGATGATGATGGCCACACCCACCACCAAGCCCAGGTAGAGATTATCGTAGAGGGCCCAGGATGCGGCTCCGACGATGATGCCGATCACGAGCCCGTTGCCGATGCCCACCAGCAGCTCTTTGAGCAGGGTCTTGCGGGCCGAGAGCCATTCTGTCTGCCCGATGGCGATCTCCCGGACCATGATGGCGATGGTCTGGTTCCCTGCGATCCCACCCAGCGCTGCGACCAGAGGCATGAACACGGCCAGGGTCACGAATTCCTGGATAGTTCCCTGGAAATGCTTGACGACAAAGGGAGAGACCGAAGCCGTGAGCAGGCTGAAGAGCAGGAACGGGAGCCGCTTCTTGATGGAGGTAAAGGGGCTGTCCTGGATTCTGTCGGTGGTGTCCAGTGACACCATCTTGTAGATGTCTTCGGTGGCCTCTTTGTCGATGACATCGATGACGTCGTCGACTGTGACCACTCCCACGAGCTTGTGCTCCGGGTCCACGACCGGGATGGCCACCAGGTTGTAGTCCGCCACCTGACGGGCCACCTCCTCCTGGTCGGTCTCCGTTTGCACGCTGATCACATCCTTGGTCATGATGTTCTTCAGCGGCGTGTTGGGCCGGGAAAACAGCATCTGCCTCAGGGATACGACTCCCCGCAGGTGATCCTGGTCATTGACCGCGTAGAGGTAGAAGGCGGATTCAACATCGCCTTCCAGCTGCATGGCTGTGATGGCGTCGGAGACATTGGTGTTCTCGTTGAGGGCGTAGAAGTTCGGGGACATGATGCGGCCCGCGGTTTCCTGCTCGTGGTCGAGGAGCTCCATGACCTCTTCGGTCGGCTTCTCTGCCATGGCGGCCAGGACCGCATCCTTCATCTCTTCGGGCAGCAGCTCGAGGATGGGAGCGACGTCGTCGGGGGGAGTGATCTGCATGATGTCGGCGATCTGATCGATGGGGAGGTTTTCCAGGATGGTGGCGGCGTCCTCCGGGTCCAGTTCGCTCAGGACCTCTGCCGCCTTTTCCTTGTCCTGCTCATACAGGGTGTTGATCAGGGTCAGGCGCTCACGCGCGATGAGCTTGCCCGCGGCATGCAGCTTCTCGATCCGTTCCTCTCCGCCCGCGCGGAATGCCTCCTCGCGCTTTGCCTTCAGCTGCTCGAGGCGATCGGCTTCGATCTCGAAGCGGGCCGCGTGGACGTTTCGGCGCACCCCTTCTGCACGGGGAATCTGGGCGACGTCCGCC
>JBGUED010000265.1:0-4186 GCA_041821525.1 Candidatus Aminicenantaceae bacterium
ATACTGCTGACGGCCAAAACCCTTATCAGGCTCAGGGATACGCAAGGGGTCGTTGATGATATTGATCATCTCGGGAATCGTCGTGTACGTGCCGTCGGTGAACTTCTTGAAAATCAGTATCGCATCGGCCTGGTTCGTATGGAACGCGCCATTAAGGAACGGATGAGCCTGCAGGAGGTTGATGCGCTCATGCCCCATGATCTGGTTAATCCGAAGCCGGTTTCTGCTGTTGTCAAGGAGTTCTTCGGAACCAGTCAGCTCAGCCAGTTTATGGATCAGACCAATGCGCTTTCAGAAACAACTCATAAACGGCGGTTGAGTGCGCTTGGCCCCGGCGGATTGACCCGCGAGCGTGCCGGTTTCGAGGTAAGGGATGTGCACCCATCTCACTATGGCAGGATCTGCCCCATCGAAACGCCGGAAGGCCCCAACATCGGCCTCATCTCCTCTCTCAGCAGCTATGCCCGCGTGAATGAGTTCGGGTTCTTGGAGACGCCTTACCAGAAGGTCAAAGAAGGGCAGATCGTTACCCATGTGAAGGTCATTCACCCCGGTGACAGCAGTTTCAAGATCGGAGAGATCCTCGAAAAGGCTGAGGTCGAACAGACAGAACGGAAGATCCTGAAAAAGAAGAAGAGCGCACAGCTCCCATTGACGGAGCCGTACTGCTTCTACTTGACAGCCTGGGAAGAGGAACCCTACAGCATCGCCCAGGCCAACGCTCCCGTGGATGACCAGGGCAATTTCGTCAATGACCTGGTCGGTGCCCGTCAGTTCGGAGACTTCAAGCTCATCCCCAAGGACCAGATCCATTATATCGATGTGTCGCCCAAACAACTGGTGAGTCTGTCCACCTCCCTCATCCCCTTTCTGGAGCACGATGACGCCAACCGGGCGCTCATGGGATCCAACATGCAGCGGCAGGCCGTCCCTCTTCTCAATCCGGAGGCCCCCCTGGTGGGGACCGGGATCGAGCACCTGGTCGCCAAGGGCTCCGGCGATGTGATCATCTGCCGGCGGCCTGGGGTGGTGGAGTTCGTGGATGCGGAGCGCATCCTGATCCGCGTGGATGAGAAAAAGGAGGAAAAGAGCTATGACGTAGGAACCGATCTCTATCTCCTGACCAAGTTCCTGCGCACCAACCAGAACACCTGCCTCAACAATAGGTCTATCGTTCGCAAGGGCGACCGCGTGGAAGAGGGGCAGATCCTGGCCGACACCTCCTGCACGGATCAGGGCGAGCTGTCTTTAGGGCGCAATGTCCTGTGTGCTTTTATGCCCTGGAGAGGATACAATTTCGAGGACGCCATCATTGTCAGCGAGAAGCTCATCAAGGAAGACATATTCACCTCTCTTCACATCATCGAGGAATCGCTGGAGGCCCGGGATACCAAGCTGGGTCCCGAGGAGGTCACACGGGATATACCCAACGTACCTGAGAACCTGCTTCGGAACCTGGACGAGAACGGGATCGTGCGCATCGGCGCCAAGGTCAAATCCGGAGACATCGTGGTCGGGAAGGTGGCGCCCAAGGGCGAGACACAGCTCTCACCGGAAGAGAAGCTGCTCAAGGCCATTTTCGGGGAAAAGGCCCTCGATGTGAAAGACGCCTCCCTGTACTGCTCTCCCGGAGTCGAGGGGACCGTCATCGATGTGCGTATTTTCTCGCGCCGCGGGATCGAGAAGAATCCTAGGGCCAAAGACGGTGAGACTGACGAGATCGGGAAGATGAAGCGCAACCTGGACGACGAGATACGCATCCTTGAGGGCGAGAAGGCGCGCAAGGTCCGGTCTGCCCTGAGGGGCTTGGAGATCACGAAGGATCAGAAGGTCTCGGGTGTCGATCTGACGAAAGGGACCAAGCTGACCCTGGAGATACTCGAAAAGTTAAAGCCCAGGGACCTGAGTAAGCTCAGCCTCAAGCCGAATGAAAAACGGGATCTGGAGATCCAGGACATCGAGAAAAAGGTCAAGCGGCAGATCGAGGCGCTCAAGCTCGTCCACAAGGAGAAGTGCGATACTCTTAAAAAAGGCGACGAGCTGTCTCCGGGAGTCATCCAGGTCATCAAAGTCTATATCGCCATGAAGCGTAAGATGTCGGTGGGCGACAAGGTCTCGGGCCGGCATGGCAATAAGGGGATCGTCGCTAAGATCGTTCCTGAAGAGGACATGCCTCGCCTGAAGGACGGGACTCCGGTAGAGATCGTGCTGAATCCCCTGGGGGTTCCCTCACGCATGAACGTGGGGCAGATCCTCGAAACCCATCTGGGTTTGGCTGCCAAGGCGCTGGGGATCTGGATAGCGACCCCGGTCTTCGACGGGATCTCCGAGAACGAGATCAAGGAGCTCCTGAAAAAGGCTGGACTCCCTCCTGGGGGGAAACATCCCCTCTTCGACGGGATGACGGGGGAAAAATTTCACAGCGAGGTGACGGTGGGCTACATCTACATCATGAAGCTCTATCACCTGGTGGATGACAAAATCCATGCCCGTTCGACCGGCCCCTATTCGCTGATCACCCAGCAGCCTCTTGGCGGCAAGGCGCAGTTCGGCGGCCAGCGCTTCGGAGAGATGGAAGTGTGGGCGCTGGAGGCGTACGGTGCCGCGTATACCCTGCAGGAACTGCTCACGGCCAAGTCCGACGATGTGGAAGGCCGGGCCAAGATCTATGAATCCATCGTGAAGGGAGACCTGGATTTTTCTCCGGGACTGCCGGAATCGGTCAACGTCCTCATCCGGGAGCTTCAGAGCCTGTGCCTGAATTTTGAGCTCGAAAAGTCTAAGAAAGATGAGGTCCTGCCCTGGGGTATCGATGTCCCCCAGATCCTCAAAGGAGAGAGATGATGGATACTCGACACGGAATGGGAGCCAAACCCAAGGTTGATTTTGACCAGGTCCGGATCAGTCTCGCATCACCTGAAAAGATCCTGAGCTGGTCCTGGGGAGAGGTTACCAAACCAGAGACCATCAACTACCGGACCTTCAAGCCCGAGAAAGATGGGCTCTTCTGCGCCAAGATATTCGGGCCCATCAATGACTTCGAGTGCCTGTGCGGCAAGTACAAGCGCATGAAGTACCGGGGAATCATCTGCGAGCGCTGCGGCGTGGAAGTGACACGCTCCAATGTCCGGAGGGAACGCATGGGTCACATCAAGCTGGCGTCTCCCGTGGCCCACATCTGGTTTTTCAAGGGCACGCCCACGCGTATCGGGCTTGTCCTGGACCTGTCGCTCAAGGACCTTGAGAAGGTCCTGTATTTTGAATCCTACATCGTGCTCGACCCGGGTGAGACACCGCTTAAAGAGAGCCAGCTGCTTACCGAGGAAGAGTTCAAGGATGCCCAGGAGAAATTTGGTGACGGCTTCATCGCCTCGATAGGCGCGGAGGCGATCAAAAAACTCCTGGGGCGGATCGATATCAATAAGGAAAGCGAGCGCCTGCGCAAGCTCATGAAGACCGAAACCTCGCAGCAAAGGAAGTTGCGGCACGCCAAGCGGCTCCGTGTATTCAAGGCCTTGAAGACGTCCGAGAACCACCCCGACTGGATGATCCTGGATGTCATTCCTGTCATCCCACCGGATCTCCGCCCCCTGGTCCGTCTGGATGGCGGCCGCTTTGCCACCTCCGATCTCAACGATCTCTACCGCCGGGTTATCAACCGCAACAACCGGCTGAAAAAGCTGATCGACCTGCGGGCCCCGGAGCTGATTATCCGCAATGAGAAGAGAATGCTGCAGGAGGCCGTGGATGCCCTCTTCGACAACGGGAAGCGGGGGCGCGTGCACCTGGGTGCTAACCGCCGGCCCCTTAAATCCCTGAGCGAAGCCCTGCGCGGCAAACAGGGACGCTTCCGGCAGAACCTCCTGGGTAAACGCGTGGATTACTCCGGACGGTCGGTCATCGTGGTGGGCCCCGAGCTCAAGCTCAACCAGTGCGGCCTGCCTAAGAAAATGGCCCTGGAGCTGTTCAAGCCCTTCATCTTCCACAAACTGGAGAAGGAAGGCCTCGTACCGAGCGTGAAGATCGCACGCGAGTGGCACGAGCAGGAACGGCCGGAAGTCTGGGATTTTCTGGAGGAGGTTGTCAAGGAACATCCCATCCTCCTCAACCGGGCCCCCACGCTGCATCGCCTGGGGATCCAGGCCTTCGAGCCGATCCTGGTGGAAGGCAAGGCGATCCAGGTCCA
>JBGUED010000266.1:0-4171 GCA_041821525.1 Candidatus Aminicenantaceae bacterium
CTGCATCTCATCCAAAAGGGCTAATTCCCGGTCTTGTCCTTTAAAAAGGGGACCTGCTTTATTTGCTTTCATCGATGATGTACTTATTCTCAAATTTCAGCGATACGCGGTGCCTGCCGTTCTGATTCTTGGGAGCCTCCAGGAAGATGACCGTTCCCTTTATGATCAACTTCAGTTCCTTGTCCTCGGACAGACTGGAGGGTAGGTCTACGGTCAACTTCAGATGTCCGCCCATTTTGAGTTCGGCCGTCAGCCAGAAGGAGGATCCGTTCTGGCTGATGTAGGACAGGACGGTCTTCTCTGTAAAGCTGTCTCCGGAAGCAGTGATGCCCTCCACCACCGTGGGGAGCGGCATGTCAAAACCCTCTTCCTGGAAAGTTGTGTCCAATAGCCTTTCGTTGGACCTGTTCTTCGCCATATTCGCGTCCTTTTCCTTGACGAAATTCGGTGTGACCCTACATTGCCATAGTCCAATTTCAGGGACAATCACCTTTGAGGATGAATTCGGGGGTGAAAATAGGATGACCGATATGCCCAGCCCACTTTACTCCAGGAAAAAGGACGGCAAGACTCTTTGTTGCTAAGTTGTGTGATTCCAGCATGTTTCCGAATAACCCCCCAATGAAAATATCCTTCATTCCCTGCCTCCCCAAAATCGTATGCGCAGGGCTGGAGAGTCGGGGGGAGGGGAGCGGGTTTCTTGACAAACACAGGGGGCAGGACTAGAATGACCGGGAATCGAACCTGGGAGTAAAAAGTGGTTGAAAAAGAACGTTTAGTAAAGAATATCACAGCCAAGAGCGAGGATTTTTCCCGCTGGTACATCGAGGTCATCCGCAAGACCGAGCTGGCCGACTACGCCCCTATCAAGGGGATGATGATCATCCGCCCCTATGGGTATGCGGTCTGGGAAAACATCCAGCAACTCATGGACAAACGCATAAAGGAGACAGGGCACGAGAATGCCTATTTCCCCTTGTTCATTCCCGAGAGTTTCCTGGAAAAGGAGACAGAACATCTGGAAGGATTCTCGCCGGAGGTGGCCTGGGTCACACACGGCGGGAACGATGAGCTGGAGGAGCGCCTGGCGGTGCGGCCTACCTCCGAGGCCATCATAGGCAGCATGTATTCCAAATGGATCAAGTCCTACAGGGACCTCCCGGTCCTGATCAACCAGTGGGCCAACATCGTCCGGTGGGAAAAGGTCACGCGCCCTTTCTTGCGCACTACGGAATTCTTGTGGCAGGAAGGACACACGGCCCATGCCACCGCTGAGGAAGGACAGGCCGAGACCCTGAAGATCCTCGACCTGTACCGGGAGTTCGCCGAAACGGAGCTGGCCATTCCTGTGATCTCCGGAGAGAAGAGCGAAAAGGAGAAGTTCGCCGGTGCCGAGATGACCTACTGCATCGAGGCACTGATGACCGACGGTAAGGCCCTGCAGATGGGGACCTCACACAACCTGGGACAGCATTTCTCCAAGGTCTTCAACATCCGGTTCGAGGACCAGGACCAGCAGCTGCGGTATGCTTGGCAGACGTCCTGGGGGGTTTCGACCCGGCTGGTCGGGGCCGTTGTAATGGCCCACGGCGATGATTCCGGATTGCGGTTCCCCCCGCGGATCGCCCCCCTACAGGTTGTGATCGTTCCCATCACCATCGGGGAGGATTGGAAGGAGACGGTCCTGCCTGTGGCGCAGGACACCGCCCGGATTCTCACGGAGGCCGGTGTGCGTGTCAAGCTGGATGACCGGGAGGGTTTCACCCCCGGCTGGAAATTCTCCGAATGGGAGATGCGCGGCGTGCCCCTGCGGCTCGAGATCGGACCGAGGGATGTCAAAAACCACAAAACCCTGGCCGTGCGACGAGACACACGGGAAAAGCAGCCGCTCTCCCTGGACAACCTGGCTCCCCAGGTGAAATCTCTCCTGGACAAGATCCAGCAGAACCTCTTCGATCAGGCCCTGCAGTTCCGGGAAGACAATACGCACGAGGTAGAGGATTACGAGGAATTCAAATCCGTCATCGAGGAACGCCGCGGATTCATCAAGACACTCTGGTGCGGTGGATCCGAGTGTGAGGACAGGATCAAGGAAGAGACCATGGCCACCATCCGGGTCGTGCTGATGGAAGCCGACCGCACGGAAACCTCGGGGCCCTGCATATGCTGCGGGGAGCCGGGGAAGAAGCAGGTCTACTTCGCCCGCGCCTATTGATATACCTGCCTATCGGCGTGTCCGGAGGACAATAAATGCCGATAATAGCTTGTAATGCTGTTCGATATATGGGTCGGCGCTTATCATGAATGATCCAGGGTACCAAGAGGCTAGGGAGCGGATGGTCGAGACCCAGCTCCGGGCCCGAGACATCCGGGACGAACGGGTCCTGGAAGCCATGCGGGTCGTTGCCCGCCATCTCTTTATCCCTGAAGACATGAGACGGCAGGCCTACAACGATGAGCCGCTCCCCATAGGCGAGGGGCAGACCATATCCCAGCCGTATATCGTTGCGTACATGACCCAGATTCTCGAACTCCAGCCCTATCACAACGTCCTCGAGATCGGGACGGGTTCGGGTTATCAGACGGCTATCCTGGCCGAGATGGTGGAATCGGTCTGTAGCGTCGAGATCCTGCCAGACCTCACGAACAGGGCCAGGAAGGTCCTCGCAGGCCTTGAGTATGGGAACATCCGTTTCCGCACCGGCGATGGGGCGAGGGGCTGGGATGAGTTCGCTCCCTATGACGGCATCATGGTCACTGCAGCGCCGGAAACCATCCCGGAGACGTTGCAGGAGCAGTTACGGGAGGGAGGTCGAATGATCCTCCCGGTGGGAGTAACCTTCCAGGACCTGGTCCTCGTCACGCGCGGCCGCCGCAAATTCAATCGGAAGACTCTGATCCCTGTGCGGTTCGTCCCCCTGATCCGGTCTTCGTGACCGCTGAGTCCGCGGCACCGGCCTGCTCAAGGAGGGTCCTGAGTTCCTCTGCGGCCCGGAGGGACGCCCGAGACTTCCCCAGGGACTCCCGGATCGCACGGAATTCACAGACCATCGATTCCCGCTCGGTACAGGAGTCCAGCAGACGCAGGGCTTCGCGCGTGAGGCGCTCCGGAGTGAAATTCCGCTGAATCAGCTCGGGGACGACCTCTCTCCCGGCCAGGATGTTGACGATGCTGTAGTGGTCGACTTTGACGAAGGGCTTTCCCACTGAATATGTCAGGGGAGAGATGCGGTAGAAGGCCAGAACCGGGGTTTCAAGCAGCGCGGCTTCCAGGTTGGCAGTCCCGCAGGATGAGAGTGCCAGGTCGCCGGCAGCCAGAACATCATGATAATCCTGTGTATCCTCTATGACGCGGATGTCTGGCTCCAACTCCTTGGGGATGAACCCCCGGACGGCTTCCGCTTCCAAGTTTTCAGCCAGCATCAGGGCAAACTGGGCTCTGGATTCGGTCCGGAGCTGAGCGGCCGCAGACATCAGGGTGGGCATGTGATAGCGGATCTCGCTCCTGCGGCTGCCCGGCAGCAGGACCAGGAGCGGCCGGCCGGGATCGAAGCCGTACCTGTGGAAGACCTGTTCTCGAGGTGCAGGGATTCCGATCTGTTCAGGGAGGGGATGGCCGACAAAGACGGATGCGATGCCGTGTTCAAGGTAGAGGGGCTGCTCGAAGGGGAAGATCAGCATCATTTTGTCCACAGTCTTCCGGATCGTCTTGAGCCGGTTTTTCCTCCAGGCCCACACCGAGGGGCTTATGTAGTAGAGTACCGGGATGCGTTGTTTCTTGAGGAAGCGGGCCAGGCGCAGGTTGAAATCCGGCGAGTCGATGAGGATGGCAGCTTGGGGTTCTTGGCTGCGGGCCTCCCTTTTGATCCGGGTGAAGACCTGTCTGATCCGGGGAAGCTGCGAGAGGATTTCGAATATCCCGACCACGGCCAGGTCTTCCACGGTGTTGATCAACCGTACACCGGCTTCAAGCATCCTGGCCCCGCCCACCCCAAAGAACTCCACCGAGGGATCGATCTCATGGAAGGCCTGTACCAGGGAGGCGCCGTGCTTGTCTCCGGAGTTTTCGCCCGCAATGATGAGGACGCGCGCAGGAATCATTTGTCTTTCTCTTCCTGGCCGTAGAAGATGATCTCGGGCATTTTTTCCGGATCCTGGCCGTAGAAGAAGA
>JBGUED010000267.1:0-4164 GCA_041821525.1 Candidatus Aminicenantaceae bacterium
GCAGAAGCTGCAGGAATTCGGGGATGTGCAAGGGGGCTCCTAAGAATTCTTCGATTTCACCGCAATCAAGAGCGACATAAAAAAAGGGCGTATCCCCAACATATTCAAAAATGATGTCCATCCGGTGGTGGGGCCCGACGGCACGGTCTGGGCAGTGCATCGCGGCCTGCCTTTGATCGTGCGGTACACCCGGGAAGGGGAACTCCTATCCACCCACAAACTGGACATCAAAGAATATGCAGCCATCCATGGATCCTTCCTGGAGGAAAACAAGAAGATCGAAAATGAACCAAACAGGTTCTTTCCCCTGAAATATGTCAACGATGTGGTTATCAGCGCCCAAGGGGATCTGCATGTATTATTGAATTTGCCAGCGCCGATGACAGTGCTGGTGTTCGCTCAAGATGATGGCTCGCTCCTCAAGACACTCAAGGGACCGCCGGACAGGATCTCCCGCATCAATTTTGATCAACAGGGCCGGCTCTATGCTTTGGGGGCAGACTCGCACTACATCTACCGGTTTTCACTCGACTGATCAACACTCGCCCCATCCTCACTCGACTGATTCAGCGTCACAGGACCCAAGTACTTGTCCAGCCAGGCAAGGGTGTCGCGGATGCGTTCGGCCCGGGGGATGGAATGGTCAGAGGGGTAAAAGATCAGCTGCTTGTGTTCCTCCGGAGTCCCAAGCATCTCAAAGAATGAGCGCGACAGAATCTCGGGGATCAGATAATCATATAATCCATTCAACATAAGTATTGGCTGGGTCACCCGGCCTATGAAATTGACCTGATCGATCACAGGGGCCGGCTTGACAGGATAGAATCCTCCTGACGCCAGAACACCTGTCTTTATCCTCTTTTCCATGGAGAAGAATACGGCAGCCAGATGAGTCCCCCAGCTGAAAGACGTGTAGGCCAGCTTGTCCACATCGATGTCCGAGCGTGTCTCCAGATAATCGATCGAGCGGCACAGGTCTTTGTACAGCATGGGGTAGGACTCGGTTCTGGGCATGCTTTTGTTGGGCCGGTTGCTCCGCTCGAATGTCCCCATGTAGATGGGATAGATCACGGCGCGGCCGCTCCTTACAATGTAATCCACGGCCGCCATGGTGTAATCCTCTATGTACTGATAGTTTACTGCCCCTCCTCCAGGGAACCAGAGAATGATCTGATACGGGGGATTCGAGTTTTTCGGCAGAAAAAGGTAGGCGATGATCCTCTCTCTGTTGTAGGCGGCGTTGTAGGTTATCCTCTGTCTGATCCAATCCTCGTGAGAATCATCCATGTAATCGATCTCAGCATCGAGTGGAGTTTTTTCATAGTCATATACGCTTTTCAATATGTCGAATTCGCGTTCCGATGCAGGTTCGATCCTGCTGAAATCCCGGACAGGCGACGGACGCAGAGAAGAGGTCACTGTTTCGGTGAGCGCCTGCTCTCCCGGGTACAGGGCGCAGCGAAATCCGTGTCTGGGGGAGCGTGAGAAAGGCGAGGCAGCATCCGCTTGGTAGAACATGTATCCGTGCTCACCAAAGCTGCCTCCGAGAGTTATACGCATGCCCTCGATGTCGTTCCAGCACCACTCCTTGACATTCCCCGCCATGTCATAATTCCCGAACGGCCCCATGCCCGGATAGGATCCGACTGAGGCCGGGCCATCCAGTGAATAGTTGCTCAAAGGAACGATCAGATGGCTGCTCTTGGCACCGGCCGCTAGATCCCAGTGATAGACCGTGGGCAGGCTTTTGCCTGCGAATTCGGCGAAGGCAGCTGCCTCATACCAACTGACTCCTGAAACCGGGTAATCCTCCTGATCCGCAGGAAAAGTTCCATTCTCCCAGGTGGCGGGTCCCGGCTGCCCGCTCTTGTCCACGAGGCATGCAATCCCCTCCTCCCAGGTGAGGACCTTTACACCGTCGACAAAACCATGCTTCCAGAGCGCCTGGTCGCGGTACCCCCCGGCAGCCACGAATTCCTGGTACTGCCTGTTCGTGACCTCGAATCTGTCCAGATAAAAATCCTCGATCCGCGTGCCTTCCAAATGCCGGATCCCGAAGATAAACGGACGGTATGTATCCTGAGATCGGTCATCAGCGTCTTTCAGTCCGTCGATTCTCACGCTGACCATCCCGGGTGGGATACTGCCTCGCAGGTCTAACTCGAGATCGAGATTTATGGGATTGACCTTGCGGACATACCTGGCGCCTTCTATGATGTCGCAGCCCTCGACCGTTTCGAATCCCTCTTTGATGATCCTCCATCTCTTGAACGCGCGGGAGATACGGACATCTTTAAGAGGGGTTTTACCCAGGAGCTCCCAGCCGCCTTCGAGGTCTGTGTAGTCTCTTATGAAGATCTCGGCACCGGTAGGATCGGTGTTGATCGAAAGGGTCCGTGTAGCCTGGGCCGTGAACTCTTTCAGCTCAGCGTTTTTAGGTATGTATTTCTCGGCTCGCTCGACAAGAGCTGCAGCAGCCGAATAATCCTCCTGCTCGACCAGGCTGGCGATCTGTGGGAGGGCATGGTCATGTGTCCAGTGGACTTTGGCTCTACGGTTGAAATACGCAAAGATGGAAAAGCCTACGCCCAAAACCACAAGGGCCAGGATCAGGGCGTTGCGCCGCTTCATCCGGACCTTGACTTCGATTTCCTTGTTGATGAACGAGGCGGTCTCTTTGGAGCCTTCCCGGTGGTGCAGCATGTCCTCGAGCCAGATGTCCAGCTCGTCTCTGTAAGCGAACACTCGGGCCTTGGGCGATCCGTCGATGCGGTGGACCGGCATGTCGTATGTGGATTCCCAGCGCTGGCAGGTCTTGATGCTGCGCTCGAAGTGGGAGGATATCTCTTTCCAGGAATCGAGGACGGTTCGCTCTTTCAAATATCCCTCTTGACTGCCGGGCATTCTATAAAATTCCGTTCCGGGAGTCAAACCCGGATAATGATTTTTTTTCAGTCGCAAAGAAACCGATGCGTAAAGATGCGTCAGGATACGTCAAAGTACGACATAGTCAGACACACCCCTTGCATTGGAGCATGGGGGTCGTAATATGTAGATCGGGATGCGGGGAAGATGGGCCTCCAATTCGACTTATAGGATTGTTCATTCCCCAGCATTCAAAAATCTAAACTTAAAGGGAGGAAAGATGTGTAAGAGGATTATGCAGTTTTGTCTGATGGTTCTGGTTGTGGTCACGGTGGCAAAGGTCCCGGTGCTTGCGGCTGAGATCACGGTGTATGGGGAAAACAACCCTGTTGTAGATGTTCCCGCCGTTCAGTTCGCCGTCGATACTTACAAAAATGTGATCCTGGAGGGCACATTCGATTTCGGAACCAGTTGGGTTGATATCACGATGCCGGGCCTGACGCTCGAAGGTTCGGAAAACGGCTGCCTGATCAAGAACGGGGATTGGCCTTTCGGTGCATATCCGATCGGGTCCAACACCCCCTACAACCTGACTATACGCAACCTGGTCATCGATAATCCCGGTGACTACGGGATCTATGTCTACGGGGTCAAGGCTCCCGACAACCTGATGGTCATCGAAGGGTGCACGATCACCAATGCCATACTCCAGGGAATCCATTGGTGCAACAACACCGGTTCTGCGGAAATAAGCGGGAACTCTATCTTAGGACATGCATCCTCCTATGGGATCGGTACCCACGACAATGCCGGTAACACGTCAGGCGATTATTTGAGGATAATCGGGAATACGATCGACGGCCGAGCTGGGCTGGTGTCCTTACGGAATGACATGGCCGTCACAATCGAAGACAACTCGGTCAAGGTAGCCAGCGCCGGCATCGGCTATCAGAGTGCAGGCGCACCATTTACACAAAGGGACCCCGATGTGGTAATCCCGGGAGTCATTCGAAACAATTCCCTGGAGATGAGCAACAGCTTCGCCATGTTCCTGGGAGATTATTATCATGGCGCAACCAATGTCCTGGTTCAGAACAATACGATTACTGGATATTGCATGGTCGGGATGTGGGTTGGGCCCTGGGGCGGGTGGAACACCATCATGGAGAATGATCTCTCTGGACTCACGACCTATGATGCACAGGTCTGGGAATCCGCCCGGCACGATGTCTTCACCAAGAATGTCTTCGGGCCGGTCGAATATATAACCGCCATCGACATATACTCCGACCCGCACCC
>JBGUED010000268.1:0-4161 GCA_041821525.1 Candidatus Aminicenantaceae bacterium
CCCGCAATATGGGCAAGCTGGAGAATCCGGACGGCTACGGCAAGGTGACGGGCACGTGCGGTGACACCATCGAGATCTTCCTCCGAATGGAGGGCGGCACCATTGCCGAAGCCACCTGGCTCACTGACGGGTGCGGCGCCACCATCTCCTGTGCGTGCATGGCCACAGAGCTGGTCGAAGACAAGACCTTCATCGAGGCCCTGGCCATCGTGAGCGCCGATGAGATCATCAAGCGGCTGGGCGGCCTCCCTGAGGGCAACCTCCACTGTGCCCAGCTGGCCTCGGAGACCCTGCGCTCTGCGCTGGCCGATTCTCTCCATCAGAAAAAATCTCCCTGGAAAAAACCGTATCGCAAAGTCTGATAACCGAGGAAAATCACATGGACAACTGCCAGAAAGAGAAAAACCTGACGCGCTGCAACTGTTCCTATGATCCCTGCAGCCGGAAAGGCGTGTGCTGCGAATGTCTCCACTACCACTGGAGCATGGAGCAGCTCCCGGCATGTTTGTTCCCGGATGAGGCAGAGCGGACCTACGACCGCTCCCTGCGGAATTTCATTGCGATCTACCAAGACAGGGTGTAAAAGTATTTGAGCGAACCAGCCGGCTTCCCTTCCCAAGTTCATATCTACGGCCCCGTTCCCTCGAGGAGATTGGGGTATTCCCTGGGAGTCGACATCCTCCCCTACAAGACCTGCACCCTGGACTGCATCTACTGTCAGCTGGGGCCCACCCCGGAAACGACCGACCGGGCGGGATGTTTCTTCGAAGAACAGGAGATCCTTTCCCAGATCCAGGATGCCGTCACCCCTTCACGGGGAAGGATCGACTACATCACGTTCTCGGGCTCGGGGGAACCCACACTGAACGCCGGTCTGGGTTCCCTGATCCGCAAGATCAAGGCCATGACGGACATCCCGGTGGCAGTGCTAACCAACGGCACGCTGCTGACGCGGGAGGAGGTCAGGCAGGCCCTAATGGAGGCCGACCTGGTCGTCCCTTCCCTGGATGCCGCGACCCAGGAGGTGTTCGAAAGGGTCAACCGCCCCCATCCTTGCCTCGAGGTCAGGGACATCATCCAAAGCCTCATCCGTTTCCGACAGGAGTACCGGGGCCGGTTCTGGCTCGAGGTGATGCTGGTGGCAGGTATCAACGACTCCCCTGAGCACATCCGGGAACTCAAGGAAGCCGCCGCCTCCATTCATCCGGACAGGGTGCAGCTTAACACCGTTGTGCGCCCCCCGGCGGAAGGCTTTGCGCGGGCCCTGACTCAGGAAAGAATGGAAGAAATCAGGGAGATTTTCGGTCCGGAGGCCGAGATCATCGCCGATTTCTCCGACGAGCCTCGCGTTTCCGGCCGGGAGGCTGTGGAAGCCGCCATCGTCGACCTGGTCAAGCGGCGCCCGGTCACGCTGACCGACCTTGCCAACTCCCTGGGGCTCCATCGGAACGAGGTCATAAAACACCTGGACCTCCTGAGGAAGGACGATAAGATAAGGGTTGTCTTCCACAAGGGCCGGAAATACTACGAGCCCTCGGGAGAGTGACGGCAGCGATATCGAAGAGGACGATGAAAGAGATCCAAGACCTGGACAGGGACGAACTGATGGTCCTCCTCGAGAACGCGGCCAAGAATTGGCTGGCGCACGATGGTTTATGGTTTCAGGCGGTGGAAGAGAAGTTCGACCTGGAGACCGCCAAGGAGCTCGATGGACGGGCCTGGGAGAGGTTCACCGTCATCGAGGCGCGGAGGATCATGCAGTTCCTGAACATGGAACCGGGAGGCGGGATCCCCGCTCTCATCCAGGCCCTCAAATTCCGGCTGTATGCCCTCCTGAATGTGCAGGAAGCCGTGGACATCAGCGACACCCGCTGCGTGTTCCGCATGAGGAACTGCCGGGTCCAGGACGCCCGCCGACGCAAGGGCCTCCCCGACTTCCCCTGCAAGCCGGTCGGGATCATTGAATACAGCGGTTTTGCCCGGACCATCGATCCCCGGATCCGGACTCGCTGCCTATCCTGTCCCCCCGACCAGCACCCAGAGGATTTCTGGTGTGCATGGGAATTCATCCTGGAGGAAGAATGACGCGGCGAGCACCAGGCTTTCTTTTTCCACAGAATTATGATACCAATATTTCTCAAGATTTAATTCATACCTTTTTTACTTTAAGCCAAAGGAGCATCGATGTTTGATACCGCCAACTTTCCGAATGCGAAGAAGATCTGGTACATGGGCAAGATCCTCGATTGGAACGATGCCATGGTCCACTCCCAGAGCCACGCCCTTCACTACGGAACCTCTGTTTTCGAAGGCATCCGGGCCTACAGCACGGACCGCGGTCCGGCCGTCTTCCGGCTGGAGGAACACATGGTCCGGTTCATGCACTCGGCCAAGGTGCTGATGATGCAGGTCCCCTACACCAAGGCTGAGATCATCGACACTGTCAAGCTGGTCATGCGGGAGAACCAGCTCGCGTCGGCCTACATCCGGCCGCTGCTCCTGTATGGCTACGGCAACCTGGGCCTGGTCCCATGGGCCAGCCCGACGGAGCTCATCATCTCTGCCTGGGAGTGGGGCGCCTACCTGGGGAAGGCGGCCGAAAAGGGGATTCACATCTTCATTCTCCCTTGGAGGAGGATCCACCACAGCCAGACGCACATGGGTGCGAAACTGGGCGGCAACTATGTCCAATCCGCCTTCTGCGACATGATCGCCAGGGAAAAGGGATACGACGAGGCGGCCTTTCTCAACCTAGAAGGCAACGTGGCCGAAGGCCCGGGAGCGAACATCCTGATCGTCAAGGACGGGATCATCAGGACCAACGACCGCACGGAATCCATCCTGGAGGGCATCACGCGTACCACCATCCTTCAGATCGCGGAAGACCAGGGCTTCAAGACAGAGATCGGCCCTATGACGAAAGCGGACCTTTTCGCCGCCGATGAGGTCATGTTCACAGGCACGGCCGTAGAGATCGCCCCCATCACCCGAATAACCGACGGCTCGGTCCCCGGGGAGCCGGAGAAAGAACACGAGATCGGTGATGGGCAGCCCGGGCCGGTGACCAAGCAGCTCAAATCGGTATACCTGGAAACCGTCACCGGCCGACAGCCCCAGTATGACCGCTGGCTGACCTACGTCAACGAATAGACCCGACTTTTTCTGCTGCATCTGTCCTCGGGAGCGGATGTCTCGACGCTGAAGCTCAGCCATCCTCCCTTTCAAGAGGTATACAGCCATGGACATAACGCTTAGGCCCATCGGCATCGTTCATTCTCCCTTCAAACAGGAACCCGACATCCGGCAGGAGCAGTTTGAGTAGCGCCCTCTTTGCGGCGCATCCCTTGTCTTAGGAAATTGATTCTGATATATAGATGAAGCATCAAATCCCTGTATTTAAAACAGGATAAAAGGAGGTAACCCATGCGCAGGCACACATATTTACAACTCGTCTGCGGCCTTTTCGTCCTCTGTTTTCCTCTGTTGATCCAGGCGGCGGAGATCTTTCCGTATGCCTACAAGATCGAGCAGCTGGAGAACGGGCTGAAGGTCGTCTCAATACCCCTGGAGAATCCTCACATCATCTCGTTCTACACCATCGTCCGCTCCGGCTCCCGCAACGAGATCGAACCCGGCAAATCCGGTTTCGCACACTTCTTCGAGCACATGATGTTCAAGGGGACCAAGACCGTTCCCCGAGAAGCCTACGATGAGTATCTGACCCGCCTGGGTGCCGGAACCAACGGCTACACCACGGATGACTACACCTGCTACTTCACGGTCTTTGCAGGCCGGGAGAACCTGGAAGAGGTGGTCCGTACCGAGGCCGACCGCTTCATCAACCTGTACTATGACGAAGAGATGCTGAAGACCGAAGCCCCTGTGATCGAGGGTGAATACTATGCCAGCGCATCCAACCCGGCACGCCGCATCCACGAACTCATGCGCGACACCGCCTTCGAGCTCCACTCCTACAAGCACACCACTCTGGGCTACCTCAAAGACATCCAGGACATGCCCAATCAGTTCGCCTACAGCCAGCTCTACCAGAAAAGATTTTACGCCCCCAACAACATCATCCTGTTGGTGGTGGGGGACTTCGAGCATGATTCGCTCATGACCCTGGTTAAACAGCACTACGGCGGCTGGGAGAAGTCCGAT
>JBGUED010000269.1:0-4144 GCA_041821525.1 Candidatus Aminicenantaceae bacterium
GGGGATGGGTGGACAGGAATCCCGGGAGGGCATGACTGCCCGACAGGTCTCCCATCTTTTCCAGTGCTGCGAAAAAGTCGATCATCTTGGCGGGATTGTACTTGCCGTCTCGGGCATAGGTGACACCCAGTTCATCGGCCTCCCTCTCGTCGTCGCGGCTGTACTGAAGGAACAGCAGCTGCAGCCCCGTACCGGCCAGGCCGGCCAGGTCAGAGAAGGTCTCACTCAATACGCTCCCAACCGCCAGTCCCGCTGAGGCCAGCATCGCGTTGCTGAGGCGGCTCATGCTGTGCCGGGCGTTGACATGTCCCAGCTCGTGCCCCAGGACTACGGCCAGCTCCGCCTCGGAGTTCATCATCGCCAGAATCCCCCGGGTCACATAGATGTATCCCCCGGGAGCGGCAAAGGCGTTGACCACCGGTGAGTCCAGGACTGCGAAATGATACTCGAGTTGGGGGCGGTGGGTATAGCCGGTCATGGTGTCCCCGATCCGGTTCACATAGGCGTTGATCTCGGGACTGTCGTAAATCCCGTACTGCTGTTGGATCTGATCATGGGTCTGTTTGCCCATGGCGATCTCATCCTGCTCGGAATAGAGCATGAGCTGACGGCGGCCGGTGACGGGATTGACTGCGCAGGCCTGGACCAGCAGCAGGAGCACGCAGCCGGCCAGGATATAGAGATGGGGGCGTACGCGGATGCGGTTCATTCCTGCTTGAAGAGGGCGTCGTCTAGTCCGGTGTCGAACTTGATTTCGTCCAGGATGATGGTCATAAACTCTTCACCCGCGTTGAATGTCGTCATGGTGTGGGCGACCATCATGCCGTTGATCTTCTTATAATCCGTGGCAAGGCTCTCGACCTCCCCCTCCATTCCGGTCATTGGATCGGGGGCGAGGGACAGGGTTTTGTAGAGCAGATTGGTCTTGGTATCGATGTACATGGTGACTTCGTACCCGTCGGCATAGCTCATCAGCAGGACATCGTAGTCCTTGTCCTCGAGCTTTTCCTGCCCCTTGGACGTGTAGACGATGCCGTATTTTTCCGGTTCGAGGTAGGCGGAATCACCGATCGCCTGCCGCTTCATGTCTTCCAGCTGCTCACCGGAAAGCTCTTCTACAGCCCCCCCGGCCTGAGGATTCGTCCACCAGCCGATCTCGCCATCAAAAGCCTGGATGATGCTCATCCCCATGATCTCGATGTCTATGCGGAACTTGTTACCCTTCTTGGTGTAGAGGGTTGCGGAACCTTCCATGCCCATGGCCGGCATTTCTATGGTCCCGGTGGCGGTCATGTCCTTGACGGCCTGCATGGTGTTGCGTCCGCCCATGGCTTCGATCAATTTTCCCAGCACCTGCATGGCCTTGGCATCGGACTTCTTGGTCTCCTGCGCCGCAAGCCCTATGTTGGCCGATGCGACGAGTCCGAGACAGAAAAAACATACAACAGCAAAGACTAGTATTCGTTTCATTAGGTCCTCCGTTCGCCTATTGTAAACGGATACTCAGATAGAGTAAACAGCTTTTTTTTTGAGGAGCAGGTCTGGCTCCCGTAGGCTCCATCTCGATTCTCTTTCCGGCCTATTCTGTCCGAGCGGAAGACCCACTCACCTCCCCATGCACTCGGACTGAAAACGACCGTCCTTACGATTGTTTCGATGACAATTGATATATCCATGCAAAGGGAATACACTGATTTCTCGACGAACCGACCGGAGGGAGAGAGCCCGTGTATTTCCCTGTGATCCGCTATCTGGAATGGACCAAAACCCTGGGAGGGTGCCGCATCAACCTGTGCCCCAGCAGCATCGACAAGATCTCCCTATCCTCGCTCTCGCTGGATCTTTCGGGGCTCGAGATCTCAGGGCCAAATCAGTACGGATACGCTCCCTTGATCGAGGCCCTGGCTTCCCGATACGGCGTGCAGCCCGAGAATGTGGTCACGACCCAGGGATCGGCGCAGGCCCTGTTCCTGGCCTGTGCGGCCCTCCTGGATCCTGGAGACAGGGTGCTGGTCGAGACACCCACCTACGAGCCCCTCATGGCGGTCCCGGCCGCGCTGGGAGCCGAGGTCTCCCGTTTCGAACGCCGCTTCGAGGAGGGGTACCGTGTGGATCTCGAGACTTTCCAGCAGGGGATAAAAGACCAACCTCGACTTATCCTCCTGACCAACCTGCACAATCCCAGCGGCGCTCTGCTGAGCAGGGAAGAGCTGCAGGCCCTGGTGCGATCGGCCGAGTCTCAGGGTGCTTTTCTCCTGGTGGATGAGGTCTACATGGATTTTCTGGCGGGGCCGGAAAATCGGAGTCTCTTTTCCCTGGGTGAGAACATCATCGTGATCTCGAGCCTGACAAAGGCCTACGGCCTGGGAGGGCTCCGCTGCGGGTGGATGCTGGCCCCGCCTGCTCTGGCAAAAACGGTGTGGAGGATCACCGACCACATGCATGTGGAGGGTGTCTACCTGGGCGAACAGGTGGCCCTCCAGTGCCTGACCCGGCTGGAGTCTATACGATCGCGGTTCTCCGGCCGTATCGCCACCAACCTCTCCCGACTCAAAGAGTTCATCCGAGCAGAGAAGCGTTTGTCCTGGATCGAGCCGAAGGGGGGTGTGATCGGCTTTCCCCGGGTCGAAGCTGATTTTGATGGAAGCCGGCTGGCAGAGGTACTCAAAGAGAGGTATGCCACCTGTGTGGTGCCAGGCCGGTTTTTCGAGTCACCTCAGCACTTCCGCATCGGATTCGGTGGCGACCCGAAGGAATTCCAGCAGGGGATCGCCTTTCTCAGGCAGGCGCTCGATGACCTGTCGAGCTAGGCCCTGAGTGGGGATTACTGTTCTTTTTTCTGTGAACCCGGCCGTTTCCTGACAAAGCTGATGTGGATCCTGTCTCCGCTCTCCTCTTCGATACGCTCGCGTATGAACTCGGCCTGCATCAGGTAATCGGCGTGAGCTTTGAGGTAGGTCAAGCCCTGTTCGACGAGAAATCCCAGCCATTCTCCCTGGGCGGTTTCGTCCATGAGTTCGGGGGTCTCTTCGACAAAGGTGATCCGCCGCCTTTCCGTCAGCCGGTCTGCGCGTGAAGAGCGCCGCCGGGCATACAGGTTAACCCCGTCGTAACGTTCGAGATAGTTCATGTGGGGTTGCCAGCGCGCCGCCCAACGATAGTAGCGGTCATAGAACCGGCGGTTGGAGTCATGGATGCCCGAACGGCCCTGCATCCCTTGGACGATGAAGTCCAGGAGATCCTGCCCCGCTTCTGCCAGATCAGGGTAGAGAGGCAGAGAAAGGGTGTTGTAATATGCAAACCACCCCCTGGGAATCCAGTAATCTCTGAAGAGATAGGGGGCGTAGCCGGAGAAGGGCTGCACCCATTCGTGCGAAGGGTAGCCGTGCAGGTTGAGGTAAATATCCGGCAGCCATTTCCGGTTGAGCGTGCCCCGCACCTTGGCCTCAGGCAGCAGGGGTTGGGCGGCACCGGTCTGGTATCCGATGTCCATGCCCAGCGAAGAATAGCGGCCGGCATGCAGGCTGTGAAAGGGAGTCAGCTTCTGCAGTTCATAGGCCAGGGCCGCCCCATCTGGATTTTCCATGGGATGGAGCACGAAGTTCATCTTGGAGGTGTATTTCCGGTACTCCGGGTCTGTGGCGAGCAGCTCAGCGAACCTCAGGATGTAGTTGGTGGAGCTGACCTCATTGGCATGCTGCCGGCCGCTCATGTAGAGCGTGGGCTTGGCAGTCATGAGGCGCGGGAGGGATACGAAGGAGCTGAGGGGCGCGAAGATCTCCATCACCGGGATGTCCCGCTCTTCATAGGAACTCCCGGCGATGTAGCTCTTGATCCCGGGAAGGGAGGACAGAGCGCTGACGATCTCCAGGCACATCTCAGGCGAAATGATCTCTTCCGTGGGGACGATCCGATCGTCGGCAGCGCCTGCTCTGGCTTCTTGGGATGCCGGCGTCGAGGAAGGCGCGACTGCGAGCATCGTCTCTTTGGTCAGGTCTTCGAACTTGATCCGGACCTTCAGGGAGCCCAGCCCCGGAAACTGCAGGGCCGGGAGCAGGTCCTGTGCGATCAATTCCTCCATGTGTTCCAGGATATCGAGCAGAGCGAGGTATTCCTTTTCCGTTCCGATCTCGATCAATGCGTA
>JBGUED010000270.1:0-4144 GCA_041821525.1 Candidatus Aminicenantaceae bacterium
ACCGCCCCCTTCGGCAACTTTGAGAACGCCTTCAACCTCCCCTACCTGGTGGAGTCGGCCGGAGCCACATACGTGGCCCGCTGGACCTCGCTCCACTTCCGAAGAACGACCAAGTCCATCCAGGAAGCCCTGAACAGGCGCGGCCTCTCCTTCGTGGAAGTCATCGCTCCCTGTGTGACGCTCTATGCCCGCCGCAACCGCCTGGGCGACGGCCTCAACCTGCTGAAGTACTACTACGACAACTCTGAGATCAAACACGGCGCTGACACCAAGGACCTGGCCATCAGCTACCAGGGCAAAATGATCGTGGGCAAGTTCGTTGACAAGGAAAAACCCACTTTCCTGGACGCCATGAACGCCCATATGTCCACCGTGCTGGGAGATAAATTCGTACCCTACGGAGAGAACAAATGACGACGGAAATCAGATTTTCAGGTTTTGGAGGACAGGGGATCATCCGCCTGGCCCTCATCTCCGGCAAGGCGCTCGCCCTCTACGGGGACAAATTCTCCACCATGACTCAGAGTTTCGGGCCTGAGGCCCGCGGCAGCGCCTGCAGCTCCCAGCTGATTTTTTCCGACGAACGCATCCTGTATCCCTATATCACGCGTCCGGAGATCCTGGTGTCCATGTCCCAGGAAGCCTATGACAAATACGAACCGGAACTGCGCGATGACGGCATCCTGTGCATCGACAGCGACCTTGTGAAGCCCAAACCGACCCGAGACAAGCTCAAGTTCTACGCCATCCCCTCCACCCGCTTCGGCGAACAGCTGGGCAACCGCATCATCGCCAACCTGGTCATGCTGGGATTCTGCACCGCCGTCACCAAGATAACGTCACCGGAAGTCATGAAGAAGGCCCTGCCGGGCCTGGTGCCGGGCCGTTTCCTGGACCTCAACATCAAAGCCTTTGACAAGGGATACGACTTCGGCATCAAAATCCTTGAAGAGGAAAAGCAAAAATGAAAAAACGGACAGGCGTTTTTGTTTGTCACTGCGGGCTCAACATTGCCGGGACCGTCGATGTTGATAAGGTGGCTGAAAATTTGGCTGCGCACCCCGGTGTCGACCACGCCGAAGACTATGTCTATATGTGTTCCGACCCAGGCCAAAAAAAGGTCATCGAGGCTATAAAAGAAAAGAAGCTGGACAACATCGTGGTTGCCTGCTGCTCCCCCATCCTGCACGAGTCCACCTTCCGCAACGCTGCCAAGGAAGCCGGCATCAACGAGTTCCAGTGCGAGATCGCCAACATTCGCGAACAGTGCAGCTGGGTCCACAAGGACATGGCCAAGGCCACGGTCAAGGCGGAGCGGATTACCAAGAGTGCCGTGGAGCGGGTCAAAAAGAATCAATCGCTCGAGCCTTTCAGCATCCCGGTGACCCGCCGGGGCCTGGTGATCGGAGGAGGCATCTCCGGTATCCAGGCCGCGCTCGACATGGCCAACTCGGGTTATGAGGTGGTTCTGGTGGAGCGTTCCCCGTCTATCGGCGGGCACATGATCCAGCTCTCCGAGACCTTCCCCACCCTGGACTGCTCGCAGTGTATTCTTACCCCCAAGATGGTGGAGGCGTCCAAGCATCCCAAGATCAAACTCATGACCTACAGCGAGGTGAAGGGCATCTCCGGCTATGTAGGCAACTTCAAGGTCAAAATCCACAAGAAATCCACTTATGTCGACCCGGACAAATGCACACTTTGCGACGAATGCGTCAGGGTGTGTCCCGTGGTCGTGCCCAACGAGTTCGACATCGGCCTGACCGGCCGCAAAGCCATCTACATCCCGTTCGCCCAGGCAGTCCCGTCCACCTATACCCTGGACTACGAGAACTGCCCGGGCCTCGTGCCCATCGCCTGCGGCAAGTGCGCTGACGTATGCGATCCCGACGCCATCGACTACGACATGCCGGACGAGATCATAGAGGAAGAGGTGGGTGCCATCGTGATGGCCACCGGCTTCGATCTCTATGATAAGGCCAACATGGCCGAATACGGATACGGCAAGTATCCCGATGTCCTGGACGGGCTCCAGTTCGAGCGGATGCTCTCCGCTTCCGGCCCCACTCAGGGCAAGGTCATGCGGCCCTCCGACCACAAGGAACCCAAGGAAGTGGTCTTCATACAGTGCTCCGGGTCCCGTGATCCGGAACAGCACTGCGCCTACTGCTCCAAGATCTGCTGCATGTACACAGCCAAGCACGCCATGCTCTACAAGCACAAAGTCCACGACGGCCAGGCGTACATCTTCTATATTGACATCCGCTCAGGCGGTAAGAACTACGAGGAATTCGTTCACCGCACCACCGAGGAGGACAACGTCCTCTACCTGCGCGGCAAGGTCTCCAAGATCTTCCAGGACGGCGACAAGATCAAGGTCTGGGGTGTGGACACCCTGGCCGGAAAGCACGTCGAGATCGATGCCGACATGGTGGTCCTGGCCATGGCCATGCGGCCCTCGGAAGGGGCCCAGGAGCTGGCCAAGACCATGAAAGTCGCCGTGGACAAGGACGGTTTCCTGGCCGAGGCCCATCCCAAGCTCAAGCCGGTCGAGAGTGTGACCTCCGGGATCTTCTACGCGGGTGCCGCCCAGGCTCCCAAAGACATCCCGGAAGCCGTAGCCCAGGCAAGCGGCGCGGCCGCCAAGGCCATTTGCATCCTTTCGCAGGACCAGCTCTTTCATTCTCCCATGGTAGCGGAGGTCGAGTTCAACCTGTGCACCGGATGCGGCATGTGTGTAGATGTCTGCCCCTACGAGGCCATCTCGCTCAAGGACGGCAAGGCCGAGGTCAACGACGTGCTGTGTGAGGGCTGCGGCACCTGCCAGGCCACCTGCCTGCGGGCCGCGGTCTCAGTCAAGAACCTGACCCCACTCCAAGTATTCGAGATGATAGAAGCAAGCATCGGAGGCTAATCATCATGGCGGACGAGAAATTCGAACCCAAAATCGTTGCGTTTCTATGCAAATGGTGCTCCTCAGCCGGCAGCGATCTGGCCGGCGTATCGCGGATGCAGTACCCCCCCAACGTCGTGCCCATACAGGTCATGTGTTCCGGAAGCGTATCCCCTCTCTACATCTTCAACGCCTTTAAAAAGGGCGCCGACGGCGTTCTGATCTCGGGCTGCCATCCCGGTGACTGCCACTACATCAAAGGCAACTATTATGCGCGCCGCCGCATCGCCCTGGTCAAGGATATGCTGGAGTTCGTAGGGCTTGAGCCCGAGCGCTTCCAGATGTCCTGGGTCTCCGCGGCAGAGGGCACCAAATACACCCAGATCATTACGGACTTTGTGGATGTGCTCAAACCCCTTGGTCCTCAAGAAAAACTGAGGAGACAGCAATAATGGTCAATCTGGACGATCTCAAAAAGGAAGCCCAGCGGGTTCTGAAGGACGGGAAGGTCAAGTACATCATCGGCTATACCCGCAGCACGGCCGGCAACATGGCCGCGCCCGCCTTTATCACGGATCCCGAGAAAATCGGGGATCTCATCTGGGACCCCACCTGCGTACACAACCTGGTCAAGTTCCTGGTGGACGAGAAGCGCAGGAAAAGCCGGGAAAAAAATCCGGACACGCTCCCCGTCGGGATCGTAGTCAAGGGCTGTGACAGCCGGGCCATAAACGTCCTGCTCCAGGAAAATTTCATCGAGCGCGACGACGTGTTCATTCTCGGTGTCTCCTGCGAAGACCTGGGAGTCATCGACGAGGCCAAGCTGGCGGACAGGTTCCGCGGCAAAACCATCCAGAGCGTGGAGTTCGACGGCGCCGGCAGCGCCGTTGTGAATACCGAACAGGGCACGGTCAAGGTCCCGGTCAAGGAAGTCCTGGCGGAACGCTGTGTGGAGTGCCAGGCTCACTATCCGGTCGTCTACGACGTATTTCTGGGAGACAAAACCTCCCGGAAGGAGGACGCGCCGTTCAAGTCCCTGGAGACGCTCGAATCCAAGACCGTCGACCAGCGCTGGAAATTCTGGCAGGAGCAACTGAGTAAATGCGTGCGCTGCTATGCCTGCCGCTCCGCCTGCCCCATGTGTTACTGCGACGAATGTGTAGCCGACACCATTTCCTTTGCCGTTACAGCGGGTACCACCTCCGAGGAAAAGGCCCAGAAGATCAAGTGGGTCGAAAAATCCCCGGACTC
>JBGUED010000271.1:0-4138 GCA_041821525.1 Candidatus Aminicenantaceae bacterium
CCGGCCTGTTGACAGGTTTCTACGGAACCAACAGCAATATTCCTGTAGTTGGAATCAACGTCAGCCGCCCTAAAGAGATTCAGGAAGAGATTGTCTATGACCTTTTCCAGAGAACCGCAGATTACGTGGGAATCAAAGGGGAAATTCTTATGATGCAGGGGAGTGGACAGCTCACCCTGATAGCGTTGGGTGAATTGGACATTCCCCTCGGCATCCACTATGAGGACCTCATCGTAGCGCGTGCTGAGGCTGCGCTGGTTGAAGATATCTAGGAAAGGATGCCAGATCTCCTGAAAAGAGAAGCTCCGAGGCTCTCCAGTTGCATCAACATCCTTCAGGGCCAGGCGGGGATCATTCCAGGCAAACCACAGGTACAAGTCTACCCAGAAAGTCTGATCGACATCGTCGACTGCTGAGAGGTCCATCAGGTAACCGCCGAGCTCGACTTTGGTAGGAACACCTTCCGGATTCGGCCGGCTGATTGCCGCTATCCGCGACTTAGCCTCTTCCTCTGCCTGAAAGGGCAGGGTAAAGGCGGTCTGCGCCATAAAGAGGCAGAGGAAAACTAGAGGAAGGATACCTGGTCTTCGAAAAAAGGACATAAGGTCACTGCGCATGTTTTTTCCCTCAATCCCAAAGTTTACAGATTATATATCACAGTCCTATTCCCATGGCAAAGGGCCGCACAAAAAATATCCAGATAGTGAGAAGGAACGATCCTGGACCGGGGTCGAACCGGTGGAGGCTTTCCATGAAAAATATCGCTCCGGGTCTGCCGGGAGCTATCGCAGGCTGGCGGGGACTTCCAGGCCCTGTTCAGTGTAGAAACGGACAGCGCCAGGGTGCAGGGGCAGTATGAGCCCATCGATCGCCCCGTCCAGAGACATGACGGAGGTGGCCTGATGCACCCGCTTTAAATAGTCGAGGTGGGAGAAGAGGTTCTTCACCAGGGCATAGACCACTTCGTCCGGGATGTCCTCGTGGACGACCAGAAGGTTAGGCTGGGAGATGGTCGAGATATCGTCAGTCTGCCCTGGATAGGTCCCGGCCCGGATCACGGCCCGGTGCCACACCGGATAGGCGGCATTGACTGCCGCCAGTTGGGCATCGGTGAACTCCAAAATCCGGACACCCTCAGCCCCCATGGCCGCAACGGCTTGCGTGATGGCGCTGGCCGGGGGACCGGCCGGGATGTTCATGCCCGCGATGCGTCCGTTCTGTAACGACTGGGCCGAGGGCGTGTATCCCAGGTACTGCAGCTTGAAGTCCCGGATCGGATCGAAGCCCAGGGCCTCGAGGATCACACGGCCGGACATCTCGGTGCCGGAGCCGCGGCGCCCTATGGAAAAGTTTTTTTTACGCAGATCCTGCATGTCCGACATATCACCGCTCTGGACATGCCGGCTGCGTACCGTGAAGTGCTCGAAGTTGTCCCAGAGGATGGTGATCGATCGCAGATAGGTCTGGGGATCGTCCTGATAGCGGCCCTTGCCTTGACGAGCCATGACTCCAAACAGGCTCTGGATGATGGCCAGGTCGGCCTCGCGGTTCTTCAGCATCTGGAGGTTCTCACCCGAACCTGCCGATGAGATGGCGGTCAGGGAGATGCCCAGGGATCTTTCGAGCTCCCGGGTCGTGAGTGTGGCGATGGCGACTCCCACCGGGTAATAGGTGCCGCCTGTGGTGGCCGTGGCCAGGATCAGCCGCGTTCTTGGTGCTGCGTCATTGGGGCCGCTCAGGCCGGGTACGGCCGCGATCAGCAGAGCTATAAACAAAAAGATGGCAAAAAAGGAGACAGGCGCCATAAACAGGGAGCGTCCCCTTCTCTTAGCCATGCGGCCTGTTCCTGAGCGGCTAGTCATCAAGCGTGTGAACCAGGAGTCCGCTGCGCAGCTTGGGTTCGAACCAGGTGGACTTGGGGGGCATCACCTGCCCCGAGTCCGCGATGTTCATGAGCTCTGTGACCGAGACGGGGAACATGGCTAAAGCTACCTCGAAATCTCCACCGTCCACCAGCCGCTTGAGCTCACTCATCCCCCGGATCCCGCCGATAAATCCGATGTCATCCGAGGTGCGAGGATCCTCAATCCCAAAGAACGGACTCAACAGCTGGTTCTGGAGATATGAGATGTCCAGGCTCTCCACCGGGTCGTCACAGTCCACGTTCTCGCCCTTGATGGTCAGCTTGTACCACTCTCCCTGAAAATACATCCCGACCTCTCCCTTCTGCCGCGGCTTGTAGAATTCGGGCCCGATTTTCTCTACGGAAAACTTATCCTGCACCGCTACGAACAGCTCCTCGGCCGTGTGCCCGTTCAGGTTTTTGAGCACACGGTTGTAGTCCATGATGTTGAGCTGATAATCCGGAAAAAGTACAGCCAGAAAGTAATTGTATTCCTCGTCACCCGTGTAATTCGGATCGGCGCCGCGGCGCAGGTTGGCCACCTTGGCCGCCGAGGCAGAACGGTGGTGGCCGTCAGCCACATACAGAAAGTCGAGGTTCTCGAATTCTCCGATCAAAGCATCGGCGATGCTCTCGTCTTCCACCAGCCAGACCGTGTGATGGATCCCGTCCGGGGCTGTGAAATCATAGACCGGCTTGTCCTCCACCACGAGGCGGACCAGCCCGTCGATGGATTTCTGCGCCCGGTAGGTCAGGAAAATGGGGCCGGCATTGGCATTGGTGATGTCCACGTGTGTGATCCGGTCCTTCTCCTTTACCGGACGCGTGTACTCGTGTTTCTTGATCACATCCTGGTCATAGTCATCCACAGAGACACAGCCCACGATGCCGTACTGTTCGCGGAGGCCCATGGTCTGCCGGTAGATATAAAGCCGGGGGACCTCCTCCTGCACCAGAATGCCCTCGCTCTTGAACCGCTCGAAATTCTCCCGAGCCATGTCATACACCGCCCGGGAATACAGGTCAATCCCCTGCGGGAGATCGATCTCGGGTTTGACCACATGCAGGAATGAATAGGGATTGCCCTGCACCAGCTCCCGGGCTTCTTCGCTGTTGAGAACATCATAGGGAAAGGAGGCGACCTCCGCTTCCAGACCTTTTTTCGGGCGCCACGCTCTGAATTTTCTTAAGACTGCCATTTAAAACTCCTCTGTTATCAATATAAATGTCCCCTTAGTTTAGCAGATAGACGATGAACCGAAAAGGGGAGAAGAAAGGCGAGAGAAATAAAGGGGAGTGGTCCATTTAAGGCTTTAAATGGACCACTCCCCTTTAATTTATTTGATCAGATAGAACACCGTCTGGTGGCCGTCGATAAAGCGGCAGCCCTCCTTGGTGAAGATCGCGTCCTCTTCGAATCCGATCCGCACGTCCATCCCCTCCCATTCGGGAATGGAGGTGGTGCTGGAGAACTCGATGGCATAGGCCGTGTCAAAGTTGAGCCGGTATTCCATCTCCGTACGGATGCCCTCGGGGGCTTGGTTCACAGGACGGGCATCCATGGAGGTACCGGCCGCATGGCCGTGCACTCCCAGAGGATGCGAGTAGATCAGCGGCCGCAGGCCGGCATCCGTGGCCTTCTGCATGGTGGTGTCGGTGATGTCGTTCCCAGTGCGGCCCGCCTTAAATTCTCCCATGAAGATCTCGGCCACTCCATTGGCGCGCGCCAGAGCCTTCTTCAGCCCTTCGGGGGCATCCTCCTCCCCTACCCGGCAAACGTAAGCATGGAGCTGCATGTCTGTGCACAGCCCGAGATACACGATGCCCACATCGCAGTGAAGCAGGTCTCCCCTGCGAATGACCCGGGGATTGTCTTGATACTTTTCCTTGTCCTGTGGGGACCTCTGGATGGAAATCGAGGGATGGAACCAGGGTTCCAGTCCCACATCGGTGATCCTCTGCCGAATCCACCAGACTACATCGTCAGTGGTGGTGATATCCGGGGTGATGACCTGGTTGGAGAAAAACTCGGAGATGAGGTCATGGGCGATCCCACAGATGTGGCGGTAGATACTGATCTCGCGGGGGCTGCGCGTTTCCAGCCAGCCCACGCAAAGGTTATCCGCCGAGACCAGCCTCGACGAAAGCTCCGGGCCGAGATGTTTGACCAGCTTATCTCGCAACGAAGCCGACAGGCCATCGCCAAAGGCGAAACGGTCCGAAGCATTGATCCCG
>JBGUED010000272.1:0-4131 GCA_041821525.1 Candidatus Aminicenantaceae bacterium
CCCGCATGGAGGAATCGAGCCCCCCCGGTGTGTTGAGGACCAGGATAAGCAGGGAATGCCCGGATTCGTCTGCTCGGTCTATGGCATCGCAGATGTACTCGGAGGTCACGGGATGGATGGGCGCGTCGACGGTGATGCGCAGAATCCCGGAGAAGCTGGGGCTGGCACAGACGAGCAGCAGAGCGAGGGTGAAAAGAAATTTTCTCACTTTTTTCATTATAGAAACGAGAAATATATTAGTCAATAATTTTATCTTGACTTTTTATTTGCAATACTTTAAATATAGAAAATCCGCCAGGTTAATAAGGACAAAGGAAAAGTACATGATCAAGAACGATATTGCTCTCACTATTGAAAAAAAGTCGGAATTGAACAGGGCAAAATCATTGTTGATGGTGGAGACGATCCTGGATGAACTGAAAAAATCTCTGTCCAAGGATGAAAAGATCGAGATCCGGGGATTCGCCAGCTTGAAAGTCGTTTCCAAAAAAACGGGCTATGGTCGAGACATCCGCCGCAAAAAACAGATCAAGATCAAAAAGGGCAAGAGGATCAAGTTCCGTCCCGGCCAGGACTTGAAAAACCTTTCTTCTTAATAGACTCCCGCCATTTCGATCCGGAATCTGGGGTGAACAGGATGAGCAAATACAATGTTGATCCATTATTTCCCACGGAGCTGAAGACCTATTCTCTGAAGGACAGGAACAGCAAGGTGGATGTCGACCAATTCGCATGCGCCTGGGATGCGGGCGGTTCCTTCCCGGACTTCATCGACAGCCTGCCCCGGATCCTGGGAGGCAACGATCTCCGCTCACTGATCCAGGCCTGGGCAGCCGCCCGGGAACAGAAGCGCGGCATGATCCTGGGAATGGGGGCGCACCCCATCAAGCTGGGGCTCAATCCCGTCATCATCGACCTAATGGAGCGCGGCTGGATCTCTGCCCTGGCACTGAACGGGGCCGGGATCATCCACGACTTCGAGGTGGCCTATGCCGGCGCGACTTCTGAAGACGTGGCCGAACAGATCAGGGGAGGGCAATTTGGAATGGCTCGGGAGACCGGTGAGCTTCTGAACGAAGCCATGGAGGCCGCTCTCGAGCTTGACCTGGGAATGGGGGAGGCGGTCGGCAGGATGCTGGCCGGCTCGGAATTTCCTCATTTGGAGCTCAGCCTGCTGGCTTCCGCCTACCGGCTGGGCATCCCTGTCACCGTTCACGTGGCGCTGGGAACGGACACCATCCATTTTCACCCGCGTGTCTCCGGGGAGGCGCTGGGCAGGGCATCCCTCCGGGACTTTTTTCTATTCTGCAGGATTGTGCAGGACCTGGACGGAGGGGGGATATACCTGAATGCGGGCTCGGCGGTCATCCTGCCCGAGGTGTTCCTCAAAGCGGTCACGTATGTCCGCAACCGCGGCTTTCAACTGAAGGATTTTACGACGGCCGTGTGCGATTTCATCCGGCATTACCGGCCGGAACAGAACGTGGTCCTGCGTCCCCTGCAGGGGAAAGGCCGGGGCTATTATTTTGTGGGCCAGCATGAGCTCTTCATCCCCTTGCTGGCTGCGGCCCTGAAGACGGCGGCCTCAACCGCCTAAGCGGGACTGCTGAATCCGGGAGAGAGCAGCCGGTGATCCTGAAGAAGATATCTGTACACTTGTTCGGCCTGTTCGATGGTGGCGGTCAGGATTCCCTCGGTCCGGATCACGTAGTCGGCATGGGCCAGCTTGTCCTCCGCCGGCATCTGGCTGCCGAGCTTGCGAAGGGCTTCCTCGCGTCCGATCCCGTCCCGCTTCCGAAGCCTCTCGAGCTGGACCTCGAAGGGGCAGTATGCGACCACCACTTTGTGAAAGAAATCGGCATACCCGGCTTCGATGGTCAGGGCGGCCTCTGAGACAAAAATCTGGCATTTCCCGTTGGCCTGCAGGCGGGCGATGACCTTGTTCTTTTCTTCCAGAACCAGGGGATGGATGAGTCGGTTGAGGAATTCCCGATCCTCGGGATGGGCGAAGACCCGCCTGCCCAGGCGGTTCCGGTCGATGGCCTGACTGTCTTGGCTCAAGATATCGGAACCGAAACGGGAAGTAATTTTCTTCCACACCGGGGTCCCGGGTCGCATCAGCTCGTGAGCCACTTGATCCGCCTGATGGAGATAACAGCCCAGCTCCCGCCAGACTCCAGCGACGATGGACTTTCCAGTGGCGATTCCTCCGGTCAGGGCAACGATCAGCATGCTTCGATTCTGCCTCTTTTGGCCCAGACAACCGGAGCAGGAGGGGATCCTTCTTTATCTATTACTATTCCTGGTTTTCGGTGATAAACTCGTAGTCCTCTTCGAAACGCAGGGCAATACCCTGTTTTTTGCCGGCGCTGGCTGACCTGCTCAGCCTCACGGTCAGGCCAGCAAGGCGGAGCCGCACCCTCTTGCCTTCGGTGAGGTTGGGGGGCAGGTCGATGATGAGATTGAGCTTCGAACCCACGGTTACGCTCGAATCCAGGGTAAAATAGGCGCCTCCGGAGCTGATGTTCTGGAGGGTGGTCTTCTCGTGGAAGGTGTCCCCCTGGGGCAGTACCCCCTCAACCATGGCCGGGAGCGGTAGGTCGAACCTCCACTCGTTCCTCCGATTGCGGATCAGTTCGGCCAGCGTATCGTTTTCATCAAAAATAGTTGTCTTTTGTTTTTTAGTGTCTGTTTTTTTTACCATGGTCATGTACCTCAAACAGATTAAAATAGGGCCGAATTGATGGCATAAAGGGCGAGTTGAAGTCGGCTGTGCGTATCCATCTTCGCGTAGATGCTCTTTATGTGAGATCGGACCGTGTTCTTACTGATGAACATGGCGTCGGCGATCTCATCATTGCTCTTTCCCTGACCGATAAGCCGAAGGACCTGGAACTCTGTAGGCGTGAGCTGGTCCAGGGTTTTCTCTTTGAGATCCCTGCCCACCACGGATATGATGCGGTCCATGATGCTGCTCATCTTGTCCCTCGGCAGCCAGATCTCCTCTTTGTGCACGACCCGGAGGGCTTCGGCCAACTGATCGGAGGATTCGTTCAGGTCGAAATAGCCTCGCACGCCTACGTTCATAAGTCCCACAACTTCTTCGTGCGAGGGGATGTTGCCCAGAAGCATGAGCTGGGTCTTTATCTTGTTGGTCTCGGCGATGTCGCGGACGGCTTTGCACACCTCCCGCAGGTTGGGCATGGGCTCCGAGGTTGTGAGCAGGACGACCTGGGGCTTATGGTCCTTGATGGCGGCCAGGAAAGAGTCGATCGTGCTCTTTTCCACGCTGACGACCTCGACACCCCCGGCATTTTCCAGCGCCCGGACGATCCCGGCCAGGATCAGGTCAGAAGTGCAGAAGATCAGCGTCGTGATTTTCTTTTCATCCAAGGCATTTGTCTCTTTTTTTGTCATTATGATTTAGCTTTCATCCCTTTTACTGATTTTGAGCACAATTTTCCTCATATGTTTGGATATGGTATAAGAACGGTTTTCCAATGTCAATACTGCCCCCCGGCCGTGTCAATAACTCTGCCCAGTTACCACGGCGTGTTATCTCTAGTTCAGACCAAAAAAGACACATGTCACTGCAATCCGTTTCCCAGAAAATATTTGAGTTCACCATTGATATTTATTTAGGGAAGCAAGTCTTATGGTTTAGATCCCCATCCTTTTAAGGCGGGAGGTTGGGGTGGAAAGACGGCGGCATGGGAGGGTCCACAGATGGCGGCGGACCGGATGGTCAGCGGGAGGTATAGATGGGCTGGATCTTGTAGAGCCGGTCCAGCTGGATGGAGACCAGCTGTTGGTTACGGTTGCTGGGGTCTGTGCTGGCAAAGATGACCTCTCCCGAGACGATCAGGTTCATCTGGTTTTCCAGGATCAGGGTTTTGGGGACATTGAGGGCGAGGATCAGCTTGGAGCCGATGACCACCTTGTTTTTGAGCCAGAAGACCGCTTCCTGGGAACTGATGGTGGAAAGCTCTGTGGTCTCCTCGAAATCAAGACCCTCAGCATCTATGCCGTTTACATTGACGGAGAGAGACAGATCAAAACATCGCTCCGACTTTGGCTGGCGTGAATTGCCTGGGATGGCGCTTTTTTGGATTTCCTGGTTTAATCGCATTG
>JBGUED010000273.1:0-4130 GCA_041821525.1 Candidatus Aminicenantaceae bacterium
GCACAACCTCGGATGTGGGTTCAGATGCAGGGGCCATAATCGCCGAGGAGCTGGCCGATAACCTCGGAGAAATGCTGCAGAAAAGGTCGGGGGACAAGGTTTACATCGATGTTGCCCCGGATCCGTCATACTTCAGCTCGGATTCGGATCCCACAACCCGGTTTAGTCTCGGTACCCGGGTTGCCCAAAATCTCTTCGTCATCTACTCCACCGCTCTCAACGGCGATCAGCAGCGTGGCATTGTAAATTTTGAACCGAATAGTCCGTTCTGGCTGCGATATATCGTAGAGGATGACGGACGGAACATGATCGAGGTGAACCACCGTCTGGGAATCAAATTGAGGCCGGAACAGAGCGATCCCCAATCTGAATCTGAGGACCCAGGGCGCATCAGCACCGTTTCCTTCGAAGGCGAATCTCCGCTCAAGGCGAAGGAGCTGCAAAAATTATCGCGTTTGAAGCCGGGTAAAGACTTCGACTATTGGAGTGCTCTCGATGGAGCAGACAGGATCCAGAAGAGGCTCGTGAAACTCGGGTATCGGGGAGCACTCGTGGAATTTGAAGACAGATCCTCAGTATCCGGTCAGATCGAGGCGGTCTATGTCCTCCAGACGGGAAAAAAGATTCATGTCGTTTGGAGTGGAGATCCGGTGAAGCGGAGCCTCAGGAAGGAGATAGAGGCTCTCTGGGGTGGTCGCACACCAGAGAACGATCTGCCCGAAATGCTCGCAAGACAAACGGCCTATGCTTTGAATGCGGATGAATATTTTCTGGCCGAGGTTTCCTCATATGTAGCTGAGACTGGGATTGAAACCACTGTTCAGCTGAATGTCAAGAAGGGCGCTCAAGGGGAAGAGGTGAATGTGTGGTTTGAAGGAAACGAATCGTTAACCAATTCGGTGCTGGAAGAGGCCCTTCCTGATCCCGGGTCAGCCGACTTCTTCGAGAAGATCGACAGATATGTCGGGATGATCCGGCGCGACATTCATCTGTTGTACGCCTCCCATGGTTTTGTAAAGGCTCGAGTCACGAAATTTCAAACCGGATATCGGGCAGAAAATCGGGAATTTAGGGTAAATATTTCTGTCGAAGAGGGAGAGCAGGCGTTGATCGATTCGGTGACCTTTCCGGCCGACGTATCTGAGAACACAGGCCCGGATGAGCCGGCGTTCGGCCTTAAGCCGGATCAACCGTTCCAATTAAATGACTATATGAATGATCGTAAGGAGCTGCGCCGTTTTTACAGCCAACAGGGCTTCTTTCAACCCCGCGTCACCGGTATGCTGAAGCCTGTCGCGGATAAGATTGCCGTGTCTTTCGCTGTTGCCAAGGGGCCTCAAGCCAGGGTGGGAAAGATACGCAAGGCCCGGCCGGGCCGAACCCGTATTTCCACGATCAAAAACACCCTGAGCCTCAAGGAAGGGGACCTGATCCTGCCTTCGGAACTATCACGCAGCCGCCAGCGGTTCCTCGATACACGGGCATTCCGAGCTGTGGATATCCGTCTTGAGGAATCTGAGGAAGGGCCGCACATCCAAGATCTGGTCGTGGATCTTGTCGATAAGCCGGATATTGAACTGAACTATGGATTCAGGTATACGCTCCCAACCCCCGGAACTGAAGAGCTAAGATCATCCCCGGAGTACAGCGCCTTTGAGATCGGGGGCCGACTGGAGTTCCTGAATCCCTTCGGCTATGGCCGTCGCTTCGGTGTTTCCGGCTATCTATTTGGAGTGGAACAATTCATAAGATTGTTTGTTGAGTCAGAGTCTTTTTTCGGCCATCGTATTCCCACTCAGATTTTTCTTTCTCACACGTGGAAGCCCGACCTGTTTGTTTCAGGGATTCAGTCCCGTGTAAATAAGATCACATTCCAGCAATATAAGCGATGGAGGCAAGCTTCCAGGAGTGCGGGCTGGGTGGATAAAATGCGTTTATTATGGAATTACAGCTTCCGGAGCATCCAGATTAGTTCCACTCAGGCATCTCAGCCAAGCGAAGAATCCCCGCCTGTAGGGCCAGTTGAGACTTATAGAGGCAGTGTCTCGCTGGCTTTGTTCAGAGACTCACGGGACAGCTTTGTCGATCCCACTCGCGGTTTCTTCGGGAGCATATCTTCTGAATTTGCTTACAAGTGGCTGGGATCGGATGTGAACTTTAACAAACTCTACCTACAGGGTTTTTTCTTCCTGCCCTTGGCCAAGAACGTTACCTGGGCGAGTGGATTGAGGGTGGGCGTTATTCCTGGGGAAAACCCCTTCCTCATTCTTGAGGATCGCTTTCGAACGGGAGGGCCATACAGCGTCAGGGGATTCCCCATCTACCATCTGGGCCCAAAAAATAAAGCGGGGGAGCCCTTGGGGGGGCAAGCTATCTTTGTATTCAACCAGGAACTGCGCTTCCCTCTCTACAAGTCACTTCACGCCGGAATCTTCTACGATACTGGAAATGTGTTTGCGTTTACTCAAAAGATGAGTTTCGACAAACTACGGCATTGTGCAGGGGCAGGGCTGCGTTTCATACTGCCATTTGGTCCGCTCCGCCTGGATGGAGCGTACGTCCTCGATCCGAAGCCGGAAGAGAGTCGCTATCAGATCTTCTTTACCATTGGTCACGTTTTCTGATCACGGCGCACACGCGCGGTTTTTGAGCCGCAGCCCTTGCTCTGATAGGATCTCAATCATGCCCTGTGGCAGGTCGAGGCCAACCTCATCACAATGCTAATCAAGAGCTTGGCCGTTAAATTGACATTTATTAACAGCCACGACAGCAAGCCCATCGGAGATAGAATCAAAAAAGACGATTATTCCTTTCTCGCGGGAATCAGCATGAAATTCTGACGCAAAATAATCCCCATATGTGTCATATTAAATGAATAAGGCGCAACTCTGTGCCTATTCGTAGCGCAGGGAATCCACGGGATCGGTGACGGCTGCCCGGATCGTCTGGAAGCTGACGGTCAGAAGGGCGGTCAGCAGGGCCATGGCAGCGGCGGCCGGGAACATCCAAATGTGGATATCCGCGTGGTAGGCGAAGTTGTCCAGCCAGCTCGACATGGCGAAGTAAGCGGCCGGCCAGGCGATCAGGTTGGCGACTAAAACGCCCTTCACGAACTCCCAGGAGAGCAGCCGTGTGATCTCCGGGACCGAGGCTCCCAGGATCTTGCGGACCCCGATCTCTTTGGTGCGCTGTTCTGAGACCTGGGCCGCCAGCCCGAACAGGCCCAGACACGACACCAGGATCGCCAGCAGGGAAAAGTAGCGGAATACACTCCCCGTCCTTTGCTCCCCGCGGTACATCCGGCCGAAGGACTCGTCCAGGAAGCGATAGGTGAAGGGGAACTCGGATGAATACCGGTTCCATACGGTTTCCAGGTAGCCGACCAGGGAGCTGAGGTCGCCGCCATCGGGGCTGATGCGCAGGAAGACATGGCCGTACCGCTGCGGTTCTATCAGCAGGATCAACGGCCTGATCTCTGTCTGGAGGGGCTGGAAGTGGAAGTCCCTGACCACCCCAATGATCTGCCCTTCCCTGAGCCCGTCGTGGGCAGGGGCTGCGAAGCGTTTTCCGAGAGGCGACTCCATCTCGATCCTGCGGACGGCCGCTTCGTTGAGCACATATGCCTGTGTGGCATCTGTGGCGTATTCTGGAGAAAAGCCTCTGCCCTCCAAGATCTCCATGCCGAGAGTGGCGAAATAGTCGAAATCCACCGAGGCGCGCTGGAATTCTGCTTCGTCTTCGGGCTCCTTTCCCTCCCACTCAAAGCCGGAGTGCGTGTGTGCGATCTCCATGGGGAGCTGATCCGAGGCTGTGACCTGCAGTATGCGGGGATCGGATTGGAGTTCGCTCTTCAGAGCCTGGTACTGGCCCCCTGCCGATCCTCGCAGGGGAAGGTAGATCACGTGCTCCCGGTCCATTCCCAGGTCGGTATTGAAGATGAAGTGCAGCTGGCTCGACATGATCAGGGTTGATGTGATTAGGAAGATGGTGACAGTGAACTGAAACACGACCAGGACCTTGCGGAGAGCGAGCCGCAGCGGCCGGCGGGCTTGAGTCGAGTGGGTTCCCCTCAAGATACGGACAGCGCTGAAGGATGAGAGCAATAGGGCGGGGTAGATACCTGCCAGGAG
>JBGUED010000274.1:0-4117 GCA_041821525.1 Candidatus Aminicenantaceae bacterium
CTCGTCGGGGTGCTCGACGAGATGGAGTACGACGACCTCGCCGACCTCCTCGGCGAGATGCCGACGCAGCAGCGCGCGGCGATCCTCGAAGCGATGGACGAGGACGAGGCCGAGGTCGTTTTCCTGGGCTGCCACCACGCGCGCGAGTGGATCGCCGTCGACGTCCCCATCCGGATGGCGCGCCGCCTGGCCGCAAACTATGCCTCCGACGACCAGACCCAATCCCTCCTCGACAGCAGCGAGGTCTGGATCGTGCCCATTGTAAACCCCGACGGACTCGAGTACTCGATCTATGTGTACCGCTACTGGCGCAAGAACCGGCGCCTGAATGCCGACGGCACCTACGGCGTCGACCTCAACCGCAACTATTCCTATAAATGGGGCTATGACAACTCCGGTTCGAGCCCCTACACGGACTCAGCGACCTACCGCGGCACCGCTCCCTTTTCCGAGCCCGAGAGCCGGGTCGTGCGAGACTTTGTGCAGGCACATGACTTCCAGGTGTTGATTTCTTTCCACAACTACTCCCAGATCATCCTCTACCCCTGGGGATACATCAAGGCCCTCCACCCCCAGGACGAGCAGCTCGAGTACCTGGCCCGCAGCATGGCCGACCGCATGGCCCAGGCCCACGGCCGCATCTACGAGTATGGCCCGGCCGGGTACGCGCTCTACACCACGAACGGCGACACCACGGACTGGGCGATCGGTGAGGAGGGCATCCCCGCCTTCACGATCGAGCTCCCCCCGCCTGACCAGGCGCACGGGGGATTCTTCAATGACGAGGATGACATCATCCCCATCACCGAAGAGAATATGGCTGCCGCGCTGTGGCTGATCGGTTGGGCGATCGACAACCACGGGACCAAGGCCGTGTATGGGGCCGTGGAAGGCACGGGCCGGCGCACTCCCCGAAACCAGCAAAACCGGCGGAAATGACCGCTGCGCCGCCCCCTTGACAAATGGTGGACAAACCGTAATCATATCTCCCTAGACTCCATTCCTTGGAAGACACACACAATGAAAGATTTTGTCAGCAGTATCTTTTCCTCTCAAAATGCCGTAGATGGCACTGATGGGGGATTTCCGTTCTGGGTATTCTGGCTCCTGATCTTAGTCATCCTCCTGCTCCTGGCTTTTATTTTTCTCAGGGATAAAGACCTGCGCCACCGGCTGGATTCGTTCTTCATGAGATTCAAGAACCGGCTGCGAAGGGTGCGCCTCCAGGCAAACCTCAAAAAAGAGCAGCAGAGGCACGAGATATTCATGTTTGACCTGGGTCAGAAGGCCTGGGAGGAAGATGTCGAGGTCCCGAGCGCCAGCGCCCTGCGCAATCAGCTGGCCCGCATAGACAAGCAGAAATCCGATCTCGAGGACAAGCGCACCGATCTCGAGGATAAGATCGAGGGCGTCACCAAAGAGATGGTAGATTTCCAGAATAAGCAGGAGACCACCCACCTGAAGCTGGAAGCCGAGATGAAGCCCTACCTCGACAAGCTCGAGGAGATCAAACTCCAGGAAAAAGATACAGGCAAGAGACTCTCCCAGAAGAAGCATGAGCTCGATACGGCAGCCAAGGGCATGGCCGCGGCCGAGAAGGATGTGCTGGCGCTCAATGACAAGTCCGACGTCCTGGAAGAGGTCAAAAAGATCGAGCTGGAAAACCTGGAAGAGAAGATCAAGGAGCTGGCAGCCCAGAAGACCGCAGCAGATGCGGCCCTGCGCGATCTGAAGACCCAAAAGGCGGGACTCGACAAAGACATCGCATCCCAGCAGAAGAGCGCAGACGAGCTCCAGCGCAAGATCCGGAAGAATAAGGACAAGACCAAGGACCGAGTCCGCAGACTCCAGAGGGACATCCGCGAGTGGGAAAAGCAGCGGGACAAAGTCTCAGAGAGCATTGCGGAAATCGAGAAACAGAAAAATCCGCTCTTCCGGAACCTGGGCGAACAGGTGGACAAGGACCGCGTCAATCACGAGGAGCTCGAGATCCTCTACACCAAGATCGACCGCGCCAAGGTCAAGACTCAGGAACTGGAAGGCCAGATCAAAAATCTGGACTAGAAGGAATAAAAGGAAAAAAAGGAAAATAAAGGGGAGTGGTACATTTAGGGCTCTAAATGTACCACTCCCCTTTATTATTTCCCCTTTATTAGTTTAAATGCACCTTTCCCCAAATTCTTTAGACATCGTCGTGTTCGGTGTGGTGCAGGGCGTGGGATTCCGGCCCTTCATCTTTCGCACCGCTCGCGCGCTGGGCTACACCGGCTGGGTCAAGAATGTCGGCTTAGGCGTGGAAGTCCACCTGGAGTCGGCCCGGCCCACGGATTTCGCGGATTTCCTCCATGCCCTGGACAGAGACAAGCCTCCTCTTTCCCAGATCGAGAAGACAGACGTCCGGCCCGGCGAGTACACGGGCTGCGGAGAATTCACCATCCAGAAGACTCGCGGCGGTGAGAGCTTCGTCTTCATCTCTCCGGACATCTCCATCTGCGACAACTGCCGGCGTGAGATGTTCGCTCCCGAGGACCGCCGGTATCACTATCCCTTCATCAACTGCACGGACTGCGGGCCACGCTACACCATCGTGGATGCCCTCCCCTATGACCGGGACCAGACCACCATGCGGGCGTTTGCCATGTGCGACGACTGCCGGCGCGAATACGAAGACCCCATGGACCGGCGCTACCATGCCCAACCCGTGGCCTGCCCCAGGTGCGGGCCCCGGGTCACACTGCTCGATGCCGCCACCCGGAAGCCTTTTCACGAGAGGAAACCCGTGGACGAGGCCCCGCAACTCATCCCAGGCCCAGTGCGGGAGGCCGCAGCCCTCATCCAGTCGGGAAAGATCCTGGCGGTCAAGGGCCTGGGCGGGTTCCATCTGGTGTGTGATCCCCTGAACGCCGAGGCGGTGGCCCGGCTGCGCACCATCAAGGCGCGCAAGACCAAGCCCCTGGCCCTCATGGCCCGCGACATCGAGGTCGTAGAGCGCCACGCCCACGTCTCCCCGGACGAGCAGGAGCAGCTCACCTCGCCCCGGCGCCCTATCGTGCTCCTTCGTCAGAAGGGCGGGCTCCCCGGCATCGCCCCCCACCTCACGGAACTCGGTTTCATGCTGCCCTACACGCCCCTCCACTACCTTCTCCTCCACGATGACCTGGATCTCATTGTGGCCACAAGTTCCAACCTGAAGGACTCCCCCATCATGAAGACGGAAGAGGAGGGCATCTACACCCTGTGCGATGCGATCCTCACCCATGACCGCCCCATTGCCATGCGGGCCGACGATTCGGTCATGAAGCTCAGCAGCGGCCGCCCGCTCTTTGTGCGCCGGGCGCGCGGGTATGTCCCCTATCCCCAGGCTGTCCCCGAGGGACTCAGGATCGAGGGCCATATCCTGGCCCTGGGCGGCGAGCTCAAGGACACGGTCTCGGTCTACAAGAACGGGTATGTGGTAACGAGCCAGTTTATGGGAGACCTGGACGAGTACCAGAACACCATCTACTTCGAGGAGACCATCCGGCACCTGTGCTCCCTGTTCAAGATAAAACCCGAGGCCGTGGTATCCGACCTGCACCCGGATTTCCGCACGACCCGGCATGCCCAGCACATGGGCCTGCCTCATCTTCAAGTGCAGCACCATTTCGCGCACGTTCTGGCCGTGATGCTGGAACACGGAGTGCTGCCCGGCACACGCGTGCTGGGGATCTCGTGGGATGGCTTCGGCTATGGAGAGGATGGGACGCCCTGGGGGGCCGAGTTCCTGGCCGCTGGCTACGGCGGGTTCGAGCGCTTGGGGCACTTCCGCTATATGGGCCTGCCCGGCGGGGATCTGGCGGCCAGGCAGCCCTGGCGCATGGCGCTGTCTTATCTGGCGGATGTCTACGGCGAGGAGCTCCCGCGGGTTAAAGCCCTGGACCGGGGGGTGGAGCCCCACTTGATCAAGGGCGTGCGGGAGATGCTCAGGCAGGGCCTCAACACTCCCGAGGTGTCAAGCTGCGGCAGGCTCTTCGATGCCGTCTCCTTCCTGGCCGGGCTGGCACCCCTCCAGGTGGAGTATGAGGCGGAGGCGCCCATGCGGCTCGAGGCGGCGGCCGATCCCGCGTGCAAAGAGTCC
>JBGUED010000275.1:0-4101 GCA_041821525.1 Candidatus Aminicenantaceae bacterium
AGCAGCGGATCGTCTGGGAATACGAGGACAAGCAGCACGGCGGTGCCTTCTTCGCGTCCCCCGCTGTGGGCCGGGACCGCGTGGTCATCGGGTCGCGTGACGAGTTCCTGCACTGTGTGGACAGGGAGACCGGGGCCCAGATCTGGACGTTCCGCACCCGACACGAGATAGACGGATCGCCGGTCATTTCCGGCGATAAGGTCGTGTTCGGATCCATCGACGGGCGGCTCTATGTGGTCAGCCTGGAAGACGGCCGCGAACTCTGGTCCTATGAGATCGGGGCCGCCATCCTCAGCAGCCCTGCCGTGGCCGGCGGATTCGTGGCCATCGGAGCCGAGGACGGCCGCCTGTATGTTTTTGGAGAGACATCATGAAAATCGCGTACATCACACCCGGATCGGGTGACAACTTCTACTGTCAGAACTGCTTTCGAGACGACGAACTGCTGACCTCTATGCTGGTACTCGGTCAGGACGTCCGCAAGATCCCGATGTATCTCCCCTCGGGGCTAAACCACAGCGGCGTGCCGGGCACGCCGGTGTTCTACGGGGCCATAAACCTCTATCTCCGGGAAAAGATGCCCATCTACCGGCATGCACCCTCCTGGTTGGAGCGGGCCTTCGATTCCCAGGCCATGCTCCGCTACGCTGCCAAAAAATCCGGTTCGACCAGCGCCTCAGGACTCGAAGGCATGACCATATCCATGCTCCATGGGGAAGAGGGCCGGCAGGCTTCGGAGCTCGAAAACCTGATCCAGTACCTGAGAGACGAGATCAAGCCGGATGTGGTCCACCTCTCCAACGCCTTGCTCCTGGGCTTGGCCCGCCGGATCAAACAGGATGTCAGAGCCCGGGTGGTGTGTTCGCTGCAGGATGAGAACGAGTGGGTCGATGAGATGGACGGGAGCCAGCAGCCCGTCGTGTGGAGCCTGATGGCCGAGAAGGCCAGGGATGTGGACCTTTTCATCGCCACCAGCCGCTACTACTCGGAAAAATCTCAGAGAGAACTGGATCTCCCGGCGGAGAGGATCGAGGTCATCAATGGAGGCATCAACCTCCAGGGCTATGAGCGCTCTGAGCTGCCCTTCGATCCCCCGGTGATCGGGTACCTGTGCCGGATGTCCGAATACTTTGGACTGGGGATCGTGGTCGACGCCTTTCTTGAGCTTAAACAGGACACACGCTTCAAAAACCTGAGACTGCACATGGCCGGTGGTTACACCGGATTGGACAAGCCATTTGTCGACCGCCAGGTCGCCAGGATCACGGAGCAGGGCTGGCAGGACGACATCCGGATTTTCGGTGAGTTCGACAAGAAGAACCGCATCCCCTTCCTCAAGTCATTGACGCTGCTCTCCGTGCCCGTGCCCAGCGGAGAGGCCTTCGGCGCCTATCAGGTGGAGTCCCTGGCGGCCGGGGTTCCGGTCGTCCAGCCCGATGTGGGGTGCTATCCCGAGTTCGTAGAAGCTACTCAAGGCGGAATCATCTATAAGCCGAATACGGGCGAAGCCTTGGCCGCGGCCGCGGCCTCCCTGCTTCAGGAGCCGGAACGCGTGAGGAGGATGGGGGAGCGGGGCCGCAGCGCCGTCATGGCCGACTATTCCATGAATGACATGGCCAAGAATATCCTGAAGATATATGAACGAATACTTAACCATGGAGGATAATCGAGACAATGGATAAGCTGCTCGAGCTGGAAAACATCACCAAACGATTCAGGCATCCCTCCCGCCCTGAGGAGGTCACGGTTCTCGAAGACCTCTCAATGGAGATCGCGGCCGGGGAGGCCATCGCCGTGGTCGGACCCTCGGGCTCAGGGAAGAGTACACTGCTGAACATCATGGGTGCGCTCGATCGGCCCTCGAGCGGCACGGTCCGGCTCGAAGGGACGGACTTGGCTCTGCTGGGGGATCAGGAGCTCTCACGCATCCGGAACCGGGAGATCGGCTATGTCTTCCAGCTCCACTACCTGCTTCCACATCTCACGGTCCTGGAAAACGTCCAGGTGCCTTCCCTGCCGCTGGGGCCGGAGGCAGACCGTTCGGATGTGCGGAACCGCGCTGTCCAGCTTCTGGAGCGGATAGGGCTGGGGGAACATTTGGACCATTTCCCGGCTCAGCTGTCCGGGGGAGAACTCCAGCGCGTGTCGGTCATGAGGGCCTTGATCAACCGGCCCAGGCTCCTGCTGGCGGACGAACCGACAGGTTCTCTTGACAGGGCGGCCTCGCAGAACCTGGGGGAACTCCTGGTGCGCCTGAACCGGGAAGAGGACACGGCTCTGGTCGTGGTCACTCATTCCGAAGAACTGGCCGGGCTTCTGAACCCGGTGTATGCGCTCGTGAACGGAAAACTGGAGAAGATCACACGGTCATGAATACCTGGACCCTGCTACGCCGCAGCCTTGCGTATTACCGCAGGGGACATCTCTGGGTGGTGCTGGGCTGTGCCGTGAGCACGGCCATCCTGGTCGGCGCCCTGGTTGTGGGGGATTCCGTACGCCACAGCCTCCGCCAGATCGTCTTTGATCGCCTCGGCCGGACCGAGGCTGCGATGGTTTCGGGGGACCGCTTCTTCCGGGCCGCGGTTGCGGATGACCTGGCTGCCAAGCTGGGAACAGAGGTCTCCCCGGCGCTGCAGGCCCGGGGGATAGCAAGCACGCAGGGCGGCCGGCACAGGGTCAACACGGTTCAGGTCGTGGGAGTGGACGGGCGCTTCGGGACCATGGGAGGGGCCCCGGAACCCTACACGGATCTACCCCCGGACGAAACCCTGCTGAACAGCTATCTGGCCTCCCGGCTGGATGTGGAGGCCGGGGACGAGGTAGTCCTCAGGATCGAGAACCTTGAGTCCATGCCCAGAGATGCCCCGCTCGCGCTGGACAGCAGCGCCTCGGTGGCCCGGCGGCTCCGGGTCAGGGCGATCGTATCCGACTCAGAATTCGGGCGGTTCAACCTCAGGGCCGACCAGGTGGCCCCCCTCACGGCGTTCGTTTCGCTGCGCTTCCTGTCACGTGAACTGGGGCTGGAGGGACGGGCCAACACTCTGTTGATCGCGGAGAGACTCGGTGACCCTCTCGACATCGAGGAGGTGGAAAGGGGCTTCGCGCAGGTTTGGACCCTGGATGATGCAGGGCTCTACTTCGAGGCGCTTGAGGGACAAGGCGTCTTTGAACTGAGGTCCTCCCGCATCTTCCTGGATCCGGTTGTGACCCACACAGCTGAAGGCCTGGACATAGAGGCCCGCAGCATCCTGACCTATTTTGTCAACGAGATCCGTGGGGGGGAGAAGACAACACCCTATTCCTTTGTCTCTGCGCCGGGCACACCGATCGTCCCCGCCGGCATGGCAGACGACGAGATTCTCCTCAACTCCTGGCTGGCCAGGGACCTGAACGCTCGCGAGGGCGATCGCTTGGAACTCACGTATTATGTGCTGGGTCCAAGCCGGAATCTGATAGAGGAGAGCTCCTCCTTCCTGGTCCGACAGGTGGTCCCGCTGGGGGGGATCTATGCCGACCAGAGCCTCCTGCCCGATTTTCCGGGCCTGGCGCAGATCGACAGCACGCGCGACTGGCGGCCCGGCATACCCATCGACCTGGACCGCATCCGGGACCGGGACGAGGCCTATTGGGAGGAGTTTCGCGGCACACCCAAGGCCTTCGTTACCGCGAACGCGGCGCGGGAGATGTGGGCCAACCGTTTTGGCGAAGTCACGGCAATCCGTTTTTCGTCCTCTGACAGGGCATCCCTGGAGGGCACGCTGAAGGACGCGCTTGATCCAGCTCAGCTCGGATTCATCTTCCGGGAAGTCCGGGAAGAGGGCCTCCGGGCCGGAACCCAGGGGGTGGATTTCGGCCAGCTGTTCCTGGGATTGAGTTTCTTCATCATCGTGGCCGCACTGCTGCTCACGGGGCTGTTGTTCTTCTTCAATGTGGAGAAGCGCTCGGAAGAGGGCGGGCTGCTTTTGGCCCTGGGATTTTCCCGCCGCCGGGTCAGGAGGCTGCTCCTCTCCGAGGGGGCCGTGCTGGTCTTCCTGGGCGGACTTCTGGGCTGTGTGATCGGAGTGGTCTACAACCTGGTCGTGCTGGAGGCCCTGAAAACGG
>JBGUED010000276.1:0-4068 GCA_041821525.1 Candidatus Aminicenantaceae bacterium
CCCCTCCGGATCCAGCAGAAGACGAGGATTAATCCCTCCTCCGCTTGGCACCATCAAGGGACAGAATCCTCTCTTTTCACGGACAGGATCTTTACGGGCGAAGAGAGATACTGCCGCTCCGAGGGCTGCTGCTGGATCTTCCTGACCACATCCATGCCCTTGATGACCATGCCGAAGGCGGCAAAGCCCAAGCCATCGCGGTTGCGCATGCCCAAGAAATCCAGAGAGGGCTGGTCACCGACGCAGATGAAGAAATCGGAGGAAGCACTGCCCGGTAAGGTGCGGGCCATGGAGATGACCCCGTCCTTGTGCAGGATCCCGGTCTTGTCCGTGGTCTCGTGCTCGATGGGAGGCAGCGGATTGGCATTCGCGGTGTTGCTCAAACCTCCTTGGATCAGCTCGATCTTGATCTCCATGTTGGGCTGGTTGTCCATGGTCACCACGCGGAAGAACAGGGCGCCCACGAACCGGTCCTCGTCCACGTAGCGCAGAAAATTGGCGACCGTAATCGGTGCCTTGTCCGGATACACCTCGATGAGGATATCCCCCAGCTCGGTCTTCATCAGGACCCTGGGATTTTCGGCGCTCAACGTGGTGATGGCCAAAAGACCCAAGAAAAGCAGACAAAGCATCCCTCGTTTAAATAGCATGATTACCTCCTAATACATCATCGGATACGTCTCTTTTGCCTATATGATTCAAGATATATCCTGCACAGCCTGACGTCAAGTGTCCCCGATGACAAACCAGGTGACGCCGGAGGGGGGCACCTGGACTTCGATCTGGACAGTGTGGTCTCGGTCGAGGCGGTAGGGCCGAGGATCACCCTCCTGCTCGCGAATCCGGGCGGTACGTGTCACTCCCGTGTAATAGAGTGGGATGCGCAGGGTTTTGCGCACCGCGTGATCGAGGGGATTGAAGACCACGAGCAGCCCCTTTTCCTCCAGATGCGGATTGACGTGCAGCATGTAGTCCAGGTCCCGGCCGTCAGCGCGGCGCAGATGAATGAGGTCGGAATCCAGGATGAGGCGGTGTCGCTTATAGAAATCCACCCACTGCTTCACCATGGCCTTGGTCTCGTCCGTGTCGAAGAGACGCGGGCCGCGAAAGCAGGCCTGGACTCCGAAACCCAGGTTGCCGGCCAGCATCATCTCATAGTGGTCCCGATGATCATGCAGGGGCTCGATGGTGGCCGCCTCGCCGCCGCCTTGGTACTCGGTGAGGGGCACGAACATCCAGCCCATGGAGGGTGTCTTCTGATACGTCCCATCGAAGATGTTCTGCCGGGTATGGATCACCTGCTGGGCCCGGGGCAGCGACCAGTTGGTCTCCCGGTAGCCCATACCGCACTTGTTGGATCCGCTAAGGTAGTAGAAATCGGGCACATTGAGGTAGATTCCCTCAGACCGGCACCACTGGTAAAAATCCGTGATGGTCTTCCACTGTGTGTACTGGGAATCCTCCAGGCCGCTGTGCCCGGGATGCACCTGGGAGGCGCAGACGTCTCCGGGATAGGCCCCGTCGTGTTCGAGCAGATCGAAGCCGGTGCGCTCATAGAACGCGTAGAGCTTGCGGAAGTAGTCCTGTCCCCAGGAGCTTCCCAGGCAAGGCGAGTTCCCGAAGGCGGCAAAGCCCCCGGGTTTCCCGGTCTCGGGATTGACCACGTCGCTGGCGTCATCGATGCGGCGGGAGGCCAGGAGCGAATATCCACCCAGTTCGATGCCCTTGGCGTGGGCGTAATCTGCCAGCCCTTTGAGCTCTTCCAGATAAGCAGGGTCCTCATTCTCGATGTTAAAACCGCTGCCAAAGGTCAGGATCACCATCTCGAATCCGACCTCGGAGCACTGGTCGATAGCCCGGCGCACGCTCTCAGGATCGGCGAAACGGACGTGCATCATGAGCGGGTTTTCCGTGACCCATGGAGCTATGGTCCGGTACATCCTGCGGATGGCTAGCCCCTTCCGCTCTCGGTCCGAGCTGTCGAAGATGAGCTCGAAGGTCCGGAAGGTCTGGAAGCTTTCTCCGGGCAGGATCAGGGCCTGTGGGCCGAGGGGGGGATGGACCTCAAGCAAACAGGGAGTCAGCCGGCGGTAGTTGACCTGCGTCAGGTACTCCGGGTCCAGGTTCCAGTTCACGGTCACATTGGCGCCGGCCGAAGTCATGCCATGGAAGGCGAAGTCTGTTTCAACATGCATGTCGGGCAGCCGCATCCCGCGGATGCTCTCGACCGCGGACGATCCCTCGACTGCGGCCAGGATCTCGCTCATGAAGGTCTCCAGAGTGACGGCCCGGTCTCCCTGGTTCTGCACGGTCAGCCACTTGCACAAAAGCGGGAGGCTGTCGTACATCTCGTAGTGGACAAGGACCGTGATCCCCTGCAGTTCCGGCCCTGGCGCTTCGAAGCGGAGAGTAAGCGAAGCGCCGGGAGGAGGCCAGGGCCGGTCCTCGCTGTAGCGCTTCCGCTGCCAGGGAAAACGGGCGAGGGTTTCGCCTATCACATGGCCGACAAAGCGGAAGGCTCCCGGCTCCGTCTCCATGTGGTCCATCCACTCGGGCAGGAGGTAGGCATGGTTGGGCTGGCCTGTCAGCCCCCCGACAGCATAATCCCGCCCCTCGATGCGCAGCCGGGCCTCGGGTCTTACGGCCCGCAGCAGCGATTCCCCGGTCATCAGGTTGTCGAAGGCCACCGTGGCCGCGTTGGGAGCCAGGCGGAAGGTCCGGCTGATCAAGCCGTTGCTCAGGACCAGGGCCTTTTCCTCCGGGACCTCCCGGACTTCGGCTTGAGAGCCGGAGGGCGCAATCAGCCAATCAGGCGCGCGCCCGGATTCGGCATCCTGACGGCAAGTGGCTCCTACGAAACCCAATAGACCTAAACACAGGATAATATGAAGTTTTGCCCTCATTTTCTCTCCCTGTATGGCTTCGGCCCCGATTATGACATAAAATGAGGAACAAAAGTAAACACCTCAGAAGGAGCACCATCATGAAATACATGAGTCTCCCCGGTCACACGAGAATCCGAACCGCTTTGTGGTCTGTCCTGACACTAACCACCCTGCTGGTCTTCATGTCCGTAGGAGGATGTTCATCCGAAGAATTGGACCTCGAGGCCAGGATCCAGCGCATCGAGGCAACCCTCCTCCCGGGCCCTGGCATCGTCATCCAGGGTCAGCCCTGGCCCAAGGCAGCTCTGGCCGATCGGATGGAGGCCTACCGGGTTCCCGGGATCAGCATCGCCGTTTTCAGAGATTTCCAGGTGGAGTGGGCCAAGGGATACGGTGTGCTGAGTAAAGAAGGCGGAGAGCCGGTCACACCGACGACCCTCTTCCAGGCCGCCTCCATCAGCAAGCCGGTGGCAGCCACGGCAGCCCTGAGTCTGGTGCAGGAGGGGCGCCTGGACCTGGACGAGGACATCAACCAAAAGCTCAAGAGCTGGGCAGTACCTGACAACGACTTCACCGCCGAGAAAAAGGTCACGCTGCGAAGGATACTCAGCCACACAGCAGGCCTCACGGTCCACGGCTTCCCCGGATATGCCCGGGACCGCGACATCCCTGCCCTGGTCCAGATCCTAGACGGGGAAAAACCGGCCAACACAGCCCCCATACGGGTGGATATCACGCCTGGCTCCCTTTGGCGCTATTCAGGCGGTGGGTATACCGTGATGCAGCAGCTGCTGATCGATGTCTTGAACAAGCCCTTCTCCGAGATCCTGAGAGAGAGAGTGCTGCTGCCCGCAGGCATGGTCGACAGCACCTATGAACAGCCCCTGCCGGAATCGCGTTACGCTCAGGCCTCCAGGGCCCACCTCCGCAACGGGAAGCTCGTGAAGGGAGAATGGCACACCTATCCCGAGATGGCGGCCGCCGGACTCTGGACCACTCCCACGGACCTCAGCCGGTTCGCGCTATCCTTGATCCAGGCATATCATGGACGCTCCCAGGTGCCCCTGTCGCAGGACACGGTGAGAGAGATGCTCACCGAAGTAGACGACGGCTACGGGCTGGGATTTGGCGTCACGGGGGAGGGAGAGGTACTCAGGTTCAGCCACGGCGGCAGCAACTCCGG
>JBGUED010000277.1:0-4033 GCA_041821525.1 Candidatus Aminicenantaceae bacterium
TATGAGATCGCCCGGGGCCCCAAGGAGATCCGGAGAGAAAACCAGCAGCGGGAGGTCCTGGTAACCGCCAATCTGCGCGGGAAAAAGATCAGCCAGGTAGTACCGGAGGTCGAGGGAAAGATCTCCGAACTGGAGCTGCCTCCGGGATACCGCGTGGTATTCAGCGGGGAACAGGAGGAAATGCAGCGTTCTTTTCGGAGCCTGATCTTCGCCTTTGTGCTGGCCACCCTCCTGGTCTATATGATCATGGCCGCCCAGTTCGAATCTCTGAAGCATCCTCTATTGATCCTGTTCACTCTGCCCATGGGATTGTGCGGCGCCATCTGGGCGCTCCTGATCACGGGACAGACCCTGAACGTGATCTCTGTTATCGGAATGGTGATGCTGGCCGGGATCGTGGTGAACGATGCTATTGTCAAGGTCGACTACACCAATCAGCTGCGCAGAAGCGGAATGGGAGTGCGAGAGTCCATCATGCAGGCCAGCCAGGTTCGGCTGCGCCCCATCCTCATGACCACCGTCACTACGACCCTGGGGCTGTTTCCCATGTCATTGGGACTGGGGAAGGGCTCAGAACTCCAGCAGCCTCTGGCCATATCGGTCATCGGGGGGCTGCTGCTGGCCACTTTCCTGACGTTGATCCTGATCCCGATGGCCTATGAGATCGCGGAGAAAAAGAGGGGCTCGGAGTCATGAGGATCTTTGTAGAGCGTCCCATCGCCACCGCCATGGTGTTCATGGCGCTCCTGGTCTTGGGTGTGTATTCCTTCATGAACATCCCTGTGGAGATGCCGGTCCAGACGGAAGAGTTCCCGGAGCTGACCATCACGACCGGGTGGCACGGCATGCCTCCGGAGATCATCCAGACCGAGCTGACCGCACCCATTGAGGAAAAAGCGTCCACTGTCAAGGGAGTGCACAAGATCATGTCCTCGTCACGGATCGGGTCTTCCTCCATAACCATGGAGTTCGTACGCAAGACCAACATGGAGTTCGCCCGCCTGGCTCTGCGCGAGAAGTTGGCGGAGCTCAAGGAGGAGCTTCCCTATGGGGTGAAGCCCCGGATCACTTCCTATATTCCCGAGGAATTCAGCACGCGCCCGTTCCTGCAGTACACCATATCCGGAGATTACTCCCTACAAAAGCTGCGGGAGCTGGTTAAGGACAAGCTGGAGATCGGTCTCGGCTCTGTCAAAGGGGTTTCCGATGTGGTGGTCGTGGGCGGATCTGATCCGGAGATCCGCGTAGTCCTGGATGAAGAGAAGCTCCAGAGTCTCGGAATACATCCTTATACCGTGATTGGACGTATCCAGGAACGCGTGCGTATCTTCCCTGCGGGCACGGTCAATAAAGGGAGCCGCGAGCTGCTCTTCAAGTTCACCAATCCCATCCCCAGCCTGAGGGAGATGGGGGAGACCATCATCGCCAAAATGGGAGTGAACGCCATTAAACTCAAGGACGTGGCCCGGCTGGAGCCATCCTACCATGACATCCGTAACATCCACCGTATCAACGGCCAGCCCACCATCAGCCTCACGGTCCACAAGGAAAAAGGGCTGAGCACACTGGGAGTATCCCGTGCCGTCAAGAAGCGCCTGGAAGGGCTCAAGCAGGAACTCCCCGCAGACCTGGTCTTCCGCAACACCGACGACGAAAGCAAGGAGATCCGGAAGTACCTCGACAAGATCTATCTCCTGGTCGGGATCATCATCGGTGTGATATTTATCCTCCTCTTCCTGGTCCTCCGCTCCATCAAGCCCTCTCTATTGGTCCTGTCCTCCATCGTCTTTTCCGTGGTGCTGACCTTCAACCTGGTCTATCTTACCAATACATCCCTGAACATGCTGACCCTGGGAGGGCTGGCACTCGGCTTTGGACTGTTCGTGGATAACTCCATCGTGGTGTTTGAGAACGTCCTGAGAGTGCGGGAGAAGGGCGTGCCGCCCATCCAGGCCGCCATCCAGGGCTCGCGCGAGGTGTTCCTGCCGATCTTCGCGTCCACGCTCACTACCATGAGCGTATTTTTCTCCATCGCCTACTTTCAAGGCCGGCTGCGCCTGGTCTACCTGCCCATGGCCATCGTGATCAGCGCGGCCCTGGCCGCCTCGCTGCTGGTATCCTTCTCCGTGATCCCGGCGCTGACGCCCCGGCTCATGAAAGCAACCGTGAAGAAGCGCAAGGAGCGCTACCGCAAGCTCTACGCCCGGATGCTGGGTTTCCTGATCCGGCATCCCATCGAGGTCATACTCGTCATTACGCTCATCTTCGTAGGTTCCTATAAATGGTTCCGAGCCGAGGTTACACTGGGAGAGTTTTTTTCCTGGTACCAGGAAGAGCGCCTGGTCGTGTATGTGGGCCTGCCGGCGGGCGCCGATGTGGAACGCACTGACGAAGTGATCCGGCAGTTCGAGGACAAAATCCTGGAAAACACCTTTGAAATGGAGGTCAATACCCAGGTTTATGACGAGCGGGCCAGCACCGTGATCAGCTTCCCGCCCGAGATCGAGACGTCCTACCGGCCCTACCTGCTCAAGGAGGAGCTCATCCAGCTGGCCACCAATTTCGCCGGCATCAATATCCGCATCCAGGGTTTCGATCCTCAGGGATATTATTCCGGGATCGGAGGCGGAACGTTCTATGACTCCCGCATCAAGTTTTTCGGCTACAACCTTAAAAAGCTCAAACAGATCGCCGCCAACCTGGAGCGGACCCTCACACGCAATCCTCGCATCAAGGACACGCGGACCATTTCCAGCCGTTTCGGCTGGTGGTGGGGCGAGGGATCTTTCGAATATGTGCTCAAGCTCGACAAGCAAGCCATGCGCAAATACGACATCGATCCGCAGTACCTGTTTGCCCAGATCCAGACCATGATCAGGGGGCGCATGACCTGGCCCATCACGGCCAACATCGGGGGGAGGGAGCTGGAATTTTCCATCAAATCCCCTCAAGCCGAACGCATGGACCTGAAGGAGCTCCAGAACGTGATGCTGATGACACGCAACGGCGAGCTCCTGCGGCTGGGCGAGGTGACGGTGCTGTCCGAGCAGCCCATCGCCGGTTCCATAGATCGTGAAGACCAGCAGTTCCAGATGACGGTGATGTGGGAGTTTCGCGGCCCCTACAAGGCCGGTGAGCGCTTCCGCGAGGCTGTATTCGAAAAACTGGAACTGCCGCCGGGATTCACTGCCACCATGGAAGATGACCGCTTCCTGACCTCAGAGGAAAAGGGGCAGATCCGATTCGCCATCATCTTCTCCCTGGTCGTTATCTTCATGATCCTGTCCTCCCTGTACGAGTCGTTTCTTCAGCCGTTTTACATCCTGCTGGCCGTGCCTCTGGCTCTGATCGGAGTGTTCGTGGCCTTCGTAGTCGCAGATCTCTCTTTTGACTCCTCGGCCTACATCGGGGTCATACTGCTGGGAGGCATCGTGGTCAATAACGCCATTCTATTGGTCGATCACATCAATTTGAAGCGGCGGCAGGGGATGCCCATCCTGGAGGCCGTGGTGGAGGGCGCGCGGGAGCGGATCCGCCCCATCTTCCTGACCACCAGCACCACTGTGCTGGGGATGCTCCCGATAGTCCTCATGCAGATTGGAGAGGGGAAGCAGCACCTCTGGTCTTCTTTGGCCCTATGTCAGGTGGGCGGGCTGATCACGTCCACGATCTTCATTCTGATAACCATCCCCATCTTCTACTACTACGGCGACAACGTCAGCAAGTGGGCATCCGGGAAGATCAAGGAGCTCCGTACCTCCCGCTCACAGTTCTAGCCGGGATTATTCACGAGCGGATCTCACCACATCGACTTCGTCGTGGCAGGTTCGCAGTCCTAGACTCTGCAGCCTACCCGGCTTCACCTACCTGCCCTCGCAAATGGGCTCATTTGGCCCGTGAATGATCCCGGCTATTGAAGGGTGTGCTTGATTTTATTTGTTTAACGAGATATAGGGAAGGGAAGATGGAAAAGCAAAAGCTGACTCCCATGGAATTAAGAGCACGGCTGGAGGGATTTTCTCGTGTGGAGCTG